>CABYBM010000001.1 GCA_902517175.1 uncultured Pelagibacteraceae bacterium
GCTTTATTCGTCTATAATAATTTAATGAAATATATAATTTATATAATACTAATATTTAATATTTCATTAGTAAATGCGAATGAAATTTTTAATCTGTTAAAAATCCCTAATCTAGAAATCTATAATACAAATAGCTCAAATGGATTAAAATATTTATACGCTGAGAATAACTTTAAAATAGGACTAAAAAAAAATATTTCTTGCGATAGATCAAAAAAAAATGAATTAGATAAAAAATATCCAATTGTTGAGAAAAATTTAAATAAATACGAAGCAGATTTTTTAATTAAAAATAATCTCAAATTCATTATTTTGTGTAAAAATCTCAGTATTTCTTCAATTAAAACAGGAGGAGTACCGAACATTCTTAAAAGGTCATTAATCTTAGATATTAACTTTAATCAGGAACACTTTGAAAGAATGATCCATCATGAATTCTTTCATATGATACAAGCAAAACATAGTGAGATATTTGATGAAACTTTATGGTCTAATTTTAATAAAGCGACTTTTAAATATGCAGAATGTTCAACTTGTTCAGATCGAATAGATCTTAGTCTTTATAAAAATACAGATGGATTTTTAACAGAATATTCAAAATCTATTCCTTCAGAGGATATGGCTGAAATTTTTTCTTTTCTTATGACCAATAGAAATTTAGTAGAAAATATAATTGAGAATGATTTAATTTTAAAAAATAAAGTAGAATATTTAAAAAAAAATTTAAAATTAATTGATATTAAATTTATATTTTAATGATTAAAAAAGTTAAATCATCTTTATCAGAAAAAATATTATTTATTTTCCTAATTTCATTAGCAGTTTTTACTTTTGGATCTTTTTATATGATTAAAAATAAATGTTTTTTTATAAAAGAGCTTGATTTAAATGAACTTAAAATTAAAGACTCTAAAAATTTTGCTATCATGGATGTAGAGTGTGGAAAAGTTGCAATTGAACTTTATCCTAAAATTTCACCCAAATCAGTAGAAAGATTTAAATATTTTATTAATTCAGGTTTGTATAATAATTCAGCTTTTTATCGGGTTATAGATAACACTTTGGTTCAAGCAGGTGATCTTGAGTTTGGTTATAATGATAATATAAATTATTTTAAAATCGGAAGTGGTAAGTCTAAGCTTGGTAAATTAAAATCTGAGTTAAGTAATGATTATGAATTTAAAGCAGGAACGGTTGCTATGGCTAGAGGTGAATTTGATACTGAGGATAGTGAATTCTTTATTATCTTAAAAGATATCCCCTTGTACCAAGGGGAATATACACCCATTGGAAAAGTAGTGTTTGGTTTAGATGCTTTAAAAAAAATCAAAGTCGGCAATAAAACAGATTATGTATTAAGGCCTGATTATATTGAAAAATTTCAATTATTAGAAAACTAATTGACTAATGGTTTTCCAGTTGCAAGAGTATGTTTTATTCTTTCCTGGGTTTTTGAAGTTTCGATAAGCTTCATAAAAGCATCTAACTCTAATTTAAATAAATCGTCTTCTGAAAGTTGCTTATCTATTGATGTGTCTCCACCACTTAATACATATGCTAACTCCTTAGCAACTTCCATACCGTGATCTAGTATAATTTTATCATTATAGAGTTTATCTAACACTTTTTGCATTTCACCCCGAACACTCTCACCAGGTAAATTAAATACTAATTTAGATGGCGACTCAAAATCTCTGTTTTCGTCTAAAATTTGTTTTGATGCTTCAAGTAAACTGTTTCTATTCATTATTTTTTTATCTTCTGGCTTAAGATATTTTAAAGGTTCTGCCTCTACCGGTGAAGTTGCTGTTTTACCATAACCTATAATATCAAAAACTTTTAATGGAGCAAAATGAGGATCTTTTTTACTTTCCTCAGTATCTTGCCATCTAGCTAACATTTCTTTGCATCCTCCTCCAGCAGGTATCAATCCTACTATTGTTTCAACTAAACCAACCACAATATTTGTATGTGATGCAACAAAATTACTTTGTACAAGAACTTCAAAGCCTCCTCCCAAAGTTAAACCCGAAGGCGCAGAAATAACTGGATATTTTGAATACTTAAGCTCTTTGCAAGTTTCTTGAAAATATTTAATAAATTTTTCAATAGATTTAAAATCTCCTTTATTTGCAAAATCCATTGTATAACTTAAATTTACACCTGCAGAGAATTGCATACTTTCATTAATAATAATTAAAGGTTTATCAGTTGCTTTTTTTAAAGCATCCATTGAGTCGTAATCTAAAGCATTTGCTTTAGTAGTAAACTCTACAATATTATATTCTGGGAATTTATAAATTTGTGCAGAGCTATTTCCATCAATACTATGGGCCTTTCTTTTAACTTTTCCTAAAGTTTCAATTTTTGTATATTTTTGTCTTCCTCCATAAAAATTTTCATTTTTTGATTTTGCAAGACCTTCTAAAAATTTGTTTCCTTCATAATTATCAATTTTATTAAAAAAGTTCTCTACCCCAATTTCTTCTAGCATCTCGAAAGGTCCTTTAGACCAGTTAAAACCAAGACGCATTGCTTCATCAATGTCGTTAAATTCATCTGTTATCTCAGGAACTAATGATGACGAATACTTAATTATTTTTGAAATAACTGACCAGGCATATTCACCATATTTGTCATCTCTATCAATTAATTTTTTTAGATCAACTTTATCAGACTTAACATCAATTTTTTTACTGGCTGAATAATTTCCTGTTTCTAGATTCAGAGCCTCTAAAATTTTTTCACTTCCTTTTTTATTTACTCTATAAAAGCCACCTTTACCTTTTCGTCCAGTATAACCAGTTTCAATTAGATTTTTAATTAAAGGAATTTCTTGTGCAACTTCATGAAATTTATCGGTTTCAGGTAATTCTTTTATAAAACTTTTTAGCACATCGGCCATTAAATCAATGCCTATTAGATCATATAAACCAAATACTCCCGTTTTGGGGATTCCCATAGGTCTTCCAAAAATAGCATCCGCCTCTTCCACGGCTAATTTCATTTTGAAAGCTTCAGTCATTGCTATTTGCATAGCATATACACCAACTCTATTTCCTAAAAAACCTGGAGTATCGTTACAAACTATTGCCCCTTTACCAAGTTCAATCTCACAAAATTTTTGAAGTGCATTAATTTTTCCTAAATCGTTATTTTCATTTTTAACAATTTCTAACAAGCCCATGTACCGAACAGGATTAAAAAAGTGTGTAATACAAAAGTCTTTTTTTTGTTTAATAGTTAAATTCTCAGAAAGCACCTTAATTGGTATTGAAGATGTATTGGAAGAGACAATGGCTCCATCTTTCCTAGATTTAAATATTTTATCATATATTTGATGCTTAATATCTATTCTTTCAACAACTGCTTCAACCACCCAATCGGCTTCTTTAACTATTGAAAAATCGTCAGAAATATTTCCTACTTTGATATTATTAATTTTAGATTTATCTATTAATAATGGCGGTCTTGATTTAAATATTTTTTCTCTTGCATTTGTACTTACTTCAGTGGTCAAATCTAGTAAAGTTACAGGTATATTTGCATTACAAAGGTGTGCAGCTATACCGCTACCCATAGTTCCAGATCCAATAATTACAACTTTTTTAATATCCATTAAAACTTTAAAAATTTATTAAATTAATCAAAAACTTGAAATAGGACAAAATTCCTGCTTAATTGATTTGATCAAAATATATATTTAATAAAAAATTTAAAGATAAAAATGTACAATACAGTTATTGCTGGCTACTTGAGATCACCTTTTACTATGGCAAATAAAGGGGGTTTAATTGACATAAAGCCAGTAAATCTTCTGGCCGAGGTAATTAAGAATTTAATAATTAAAACAAAAATTAACCCTGACCAAATTGAAGATGTTATTATAGGTTGTGCGTTTCAAGTTGGTGAACAGTGTTTTAATATTGGAAGATTAGTAACCTTTTTATCTGATTTAGACATTAAAATACCAGGTATGACTGTAGATAGATGGTGTGGTTCGTCTATGGAAGCAATTCACATCGCAGCAGGTAAAATTGCAATGGGTTCAGGAAAAGTTTTTTTATGTGGCGGAGTTGAAAGTATGACAAGAGTTAGGACTGGATTTGACCCTCTACCTTATCCCTTCAAAGAAAATGCTGAACAAAATCCACACTTATATTTATCAATGGGCGCTACCGCAGAAAATATTGCAAAAAAATATAAGCTTTCAAGAATTGAGCAACAAGAATTTGCGTTAGATAGTCATGAAAAAGCAAATTACGCACAAAATCATGGAAACTTTAAGAATGAAATTATTAGAATTAATAATTGTGATGTTGATGAAAATATAAGACCAAATAGCAATATGGATAAATTAAATAAATTAAAACCAGCTTTTGACATAAATGGAACTGTTACTGCAGCTACTGCTTCAGCATTAACAGATGGTGCGGCAGTTACGTTAATTTGTGAAGAAAATTTTGCCAAACAAAATAAATTAGAAATTTTTGGAAGGATTAAATCTACTGCTGTAGAAGGTTGTGACCCAAACTTTATGGGATTAGGTCCTATTTCAGCATCAAAAAAAGCTTTAAAAAGAGCTAATCTTTCAATTAATGATATTGATATAGTCGAATTAAATGAGGCCTTTGCATCTCAATCTCTAGCATGCATAAAAGATTTAGATATAGATAAGAAGAAAGTTAATTTAGATGGAGGTGCTATCGCTCTAGGGCATCCATTAGGAGCGACTGGTGCTAGAATTACTGGAAAAGCTGCTAAGTTATTAAAAATAGAAAATAAAAGGTTTGCACTTTCCACTCAGTGCATTGGTTTGGGGATGGGAATTGCAACAATAATAGAGGCTGTATAAAATCTATCTATTTATTCCTCTTAATCTCTCAGATCTTCTTCTTAATAATTCTGCAGAAACTAAAATTAAAGTAGATAAAACAATCAAACATGTTGCAACTGCAAGTATTGTAGGGCTCAACTGTTCTCTTAAACCTGTCCACATTTGAACTGGAATAGTAGTATTCTCTAGTCCAGCTAAAAATAATACAACAACCACCTCGTCAAATGATGTAACAAATGCAAACAATCCTCCTGAAATCACACCTGGTAGTATCAAAGGTAATGTAATTTTCATGAATGTATTAACTGGATTACTACCTAAACTTGAGGCTGCTCGAGTTACACTATGATCAAAGCCTGAAAGTGTTGCTGTAACTGTTATTACCACAAAAGGAGTACCTAATATAATGTGGGCTAGTATTATTCCTGTATGTGTTGCTGCTAATCCAACCTTTGCCATAAAAAAGAAAATAGCCACTCCAGATATAATCAAAGGAACAATCATTGGTGAAATTAAAACTGCCATTATCAAACCCTTATAAGGCATGTGCCTACTACTGAGACCTAAAGCTGCGAGCGTTCCTAAAATAATAGATCCGATAGTTGCAAATATCGCAATTATAAAACTATTTTTTGCAGCTAAACCCCATGGATTTTTGGTTCCATAAACCATTTCATGATACCATCTAAAAGAGAAAGCATCTGGATCAAGCTTTTTCATCCCTTCAGAAAAAACTAAAAACTCTTCTGCATTAAATGATAAAGGGAAAATTACAAACAAAGGTGCAATTAAAAAGAAAAATACAAATGTACAAATAGCAATATAAAAATAATGCCAAATTCTATATCGTGTTTCTGTATAACTCGGTAAAGCCATAATTATCCTAATTTAATATTATCTACTCCAACTAATTTGTTATAAATCCAATAAATAACCAATACCCCTGATAACAGCATTAAGCCCATTGCTGATGCAAAGCTCCAATCCAATGTTGATTTCATGTGATATGCGATTTGGTTACTGATTAAAGTACCTGAGGCCCCTCCAACTAATGCCGGTGTAATGTAATATCCAATTGCTAAAATAAATACTAACAAACAACCTGCGCCAATGCCTGGAATAGTTAATGGAAAATAAACTTTCCAAAAAGCTATGAAAGGTGTTCCTCCCAGTGATTTTCCTGCTCTCATTAAACTTGGAGAAATTGTTTTCATAACACTGTAAAGTGGTAGCACCATAAATGGTAATAATATTTGTGTCATTGCAACATAGGTTCCAACTTTATTGTACATCATCTCTGGTCTATTATTGTCTGCAACAAGGCCTATCATCACAAAAAAATCATTAACAAGTCCTTGTTGCTGCAATAAAATCATCCAACTTGCAGTTCTTACCAATAGAGAAGTCCAAAAAGGTAATAGAACACATATCATTAAAAGATTGCTGTATTTCATTGGCAATGTTGCAAGTAAATGAGCTATTGGATAACCCATCAAAAAACAAAAAATTGTTACAAATAGCGCTATTTCTAAAGTTCTTAACCAAAGTATTCTGTGTATTCTTCTATCTTCGTCAACTTGCGCGATGCTACCATCTGCTGCAAAGTACATATCCATACCTTTAAGATATTTTGCCATAGTATAAGGTGGAGCAGTTCTCTTTATAGCTTGCCAATACTCAACTGTTCCCCATCTTTTGTGAACTTTCATTATCTGTTCTTTAATACTCTGACTTTCATCAATTTTATTTCTTTTGATTTGTCTCATTAATTTTTTGGTGATGGAATTAAAACCATTTTTTTCTTTATTTAATCTTTGACCAAGTTTTCCTTGAGTTTGGTTTTCCACTAAAACTTTAAAATCATAATAAAAACCAGCAAAAACCTCTTCAGAGGGTAATTCTTTTCCATCCCAATTTTCCATAGCTTTAAAGGTTTTAGGAAGCATATTTGTAATCATTTTATCATCAACACTTCTTGTGAACATCTCCCCAATTGGAAAAACATATGTAATGAATAAGAACAATAGTAATGGAGCAACAAGAAGAAAGGCCTTAATTTTATTCTTCTTTTCTGCCTTTTTTAGACTGACCTCAAGTGGAATTCCGTCAGTAGTTAAAATTTGTTTTGTTTCTGAGCTCATAAAAAAAAAGGGCGGTTAATTAATAACCGCCCTAAATATATTATATTAATTCAGTGTTTAATACTGAAATTATAGGCCTGCTTTCATTGCTTCCCATTTTTCACCAATCTCTGTTCCGTTGTCAGCCCAGTAGAAAGGATCAACTAAGAAATATTTCTTAGTATTATCAGGAGATGTAGGCATTTGTGGCATCATTTCAGTTTTACCATCTTTGTACCAAGGCTCATTAGCTTTGATAATATCTAAAGATGATAATCTGTATGGAGCATATGCAATGTACTTCGCGCTACCAGCTAACATTTCAGTGTTAGTCATCATAGCTAAAGCTTTTTTAGCATTTGCTTCATCTGGACCACCCTTAACTAATGCAAAATACTCATAGTCAAGACCTTGACCATGCCATACTTGCTTAATTGGAGCACCTTCACCTACTTCAGCGTTAAAGAATCTTCCGTTCCAACCAGTTGCCATTACAACTTCACCAGCAACTAATAGTTCTGGTGGTTGAGCACCTGCAGACCAGAATACACATCCTCCATTTGGATCTGTACAAAGTTCTTTAATTTTGTTCATTGCTCTGTCAACACCACCTTCTTCTTCAAGTTTTCTGTAAAGTAATTCTCCACCTTTACCCATGTTAACACCGTCAGCAGCTAGAGCTATTTCTAGGTTTGTTAGAGCACTTTTGTAGATTGCTCTTTTTCCTGGAAACTTCTTAGTATCAAAAAAGTCTTTGATAGTTTTAGGCTCTTTTCCACCAAATGCTCGTGTATCAAAAGCATAATTCCAAGAATACAGAATATTTCCTACTGCACATTCACTTGGCATTGGAGCAAAAAAGTCCTTACTTGCAGGTGTTCCGTCTGGAGCTGCTGGAAAGTCTTTGTCAAAATCAAATTTAACAAACAAACCTTCATCGCAACCATTAATAGTATCAAATGCGAATACATCGATAATATCCCAAGTTATAGCACCCGCTTCTTTTTGTGCTTTAATTTCTGATAGTCCACCAGAATAGTCAACCCAGTTGATATCTACACCTAGAGCTGCTGCTGTTGGATCACCATACCCTTGTTTTTGAGAGTCTGTATAAGCTCCACCCCAAGATGCTACAGTAACAGCAAAGGCTGAAGAGGTTACAGATACAACAAAAGAAAGAGCAAGTATCAATTTACTTAATTTTCTCATTATTCCTCCGTTTAAACGTTTAATATAAATTAATTTATATAAGTAAATTACACCAAAATGACTATTAAGAGTCAACAGCTTATAATGTTCTTATTAGTATTATACTTTAATGTGTTGATTGTTTATTTTGGGTCTAAAGCTCTTGCGTCAGAACTGTTCCAGCCAATTTTAATATCTTGATTGACCTTGAGCTCTAAATTGGAAGTGCTGTTAGGTACTTTTAGAATAAATTCTGAGTTACCTAATAAATTTACTCTTACCCTTGTATGATCTCCATGATAAATTACTTCTTCTATTCTACCACTAAACATATTGTCCATTTTTTCATTTGGTTCGATTAAAGCTCTCTCCGGTCTTAGTGAAACTGTTGTTTTTTCTCCTTTGGATTTTACTGATATAGCGCTCGCTATTATTTCAGCATTAGATAGATTAATTTTACATTCATCTCCTGAAATTTCCGCTACTTCTCCATCAAAAGTATTATTTTCACCTATAAATTCTGCTACAAATGAATTTACTGGTTTTTCATATAGTTCTGCTGGATTAGATAGTTGTTGAACTTTTCCATCATTAAACACAGCAATTCTATTCGACATGGTGAGAGCCTCACTTTGATCATGTGTAACGTAAACTACAGTTACTCCGATGCTTTCATGAATATGTTTAATTTCATATTGCATGCTCTCTCTTAAATTTTTATCCAAAGCACCTAGAGGTTCGTCCATCAAAACAACTGCAGGATCAAAAACTAAAGCTCTTGCCACAGCTACCCTTTGTTGTTGTCCTCCTGAAAGTTGTCCTGGCATTCTTGTTTCAAATCCATTCAGTGAAACCATTGATAAAGCTTTATCAACTTTTTTATCAATTTCATCTTTTTCCATTTTTCTTACTCTTAAAGGGAAAGCTAAATTTTCATAAACTGTCATGTGTGGAAATAATGCATAATTTTGAAAAACCATTCCAATCCCTCTTTTATGAGGTGGAATGTTAGAAATTATATTTCCATCTAACAAGATCTCTCCGTTTGTTGGAGTTTCAAAGCCAGCAAGCATCATCAGACATGTTGTTTTACCAGATCCAGAGGGACCAAGCATTGTAATGAATTCACCTTCAGCAATATCTAATTGAAGATCTTTAACAACCAAAACTTTACCGTCGTAGCTTTTATCAACTTTATCAAATTTGACGAATTCTGGATTATTAGACATAAAGGTGAATATAAAACATTTGTGGTAATAGAATTCAATAGCTAATTAACTCTTAATATGAAGTTCTTTTGGGAAATTGCAGAATAATTCAGAACCATTCTCAGTTACTCTAATTGCTTCAGAGGCTTCTACGCCCCAGTCACCAAATTGCATCACTGCTATCATATGAAAACAGACATTAGGCTCAAGAACAGTCATATCGCCTTTGTATATATTTAGAGTATGTTCGCCCCAATCTGGAGGATAGCCAATTCCAATTGAATATCCTGTTCTAGATTTTTTTTCTATTCCATATTTGTCTAAAATTTTCCAAAATGCCTGAGCAACATCATCGGCGGTATTTCCAGGTTTGATTACACTAATACCAGAGTTCAAAGCCTCAATAGTTTTATTCATAGTATCTATTTTTGTTTGGTCAGGTTTTCCTAATAAAACTGTTCGAGCCATTGGAGCATGATATCTTTTATAAGTTCCTGATAACTCAATAATTGTAGCCTCGCCTTCAACAAATTTATCTTGGCTAGCAGTCAAGTGAGATGCTGAAGTTCCTTTTCCTGTTGGTACTAAAGTTGCAATACTTGCATATTCTCCACCAAATTCCTCTGTACCATAAAATAATGATTTTTGAATTTCTCCAACCGCATCACACTGCCTTACACCAGGGTTAATTACCTCCATTGCAGTTTTCATTCCTTTTTCAGAAATTTTTGCAGCAGATTTCATATAATTTATTTCATTATCTGATTTTACCAGTCTTGCCCAATTGACCAGACGATCACTGTCTTTTATTTTGGCGTTTGGAAGTCCATATTTAATTTTTTCATAACAAAAAGCTGTAAAATAATGTGCATCCATCTCCACACCAATTGATAGTTTGTCCCACTTTCTCTCTTTAATAATGTTAACTAAGTAATCATAAGGATGTTTTGGCCAGGTATGAATATAAGACTCATCGTAAGCTAATATATTCTCATTTTTTAAGTAAGTTTTTAAGTAAGCTCCCCCTGCATCTTGAGCTCTTACAAAGCACAGTGGTTCTTCTGCATTAACATGCACAATAGCACACTGTGCATAATAAAACGACCAAGCATCATAACCTGTTAAGTAATTAAGATTATTGGTGTCATGAGAGATTAAAAGTTCAATGCCTTTTACTTGCATCATGTGTTGAACTTTCTTTAATCTCTGTTTGTATTCTTCTTTTGTAAAATACATTAATTTATTTGGAATAATTTACCAAATCCCTCTACTGAATTATTTTTATTTATTTTAACAAGGGTATCCCAAATTAATGCTTGGTTGCTACTCAATACTGTAGTATTTAATTTTTTTTCTAATTTATCTATGATGGGTAAAACTGGAAGAGCTGTACATGAAACAAACAGAGCATCTGCATTATTTAATTCAATGTTAGATAATACTTCATATAAATAATTTTGATCAACTTTACCAATATCAACATCAGATTCGATATCAAAATATGCATTAGATGTAATATCAAAACCCTCGCTCTTAAAATACTCCAAAACCTCATCATTTAATTTTTTACTATAAGGTGTAAATAAACATATTTTATTAATGTTCATTTTTTTAAGTGCTGCAATTGCAGCTGTACTTGGTGTGGTCACATTTGCTTTAGGTTTTGCTGCCTTTACTTTTTTTTCAATTGATGCATGTCCAGTAGCAATAGTTCCTGAGGTACAACCGTAAACTACACAGTCTAGATCTTGATCAGGTAAAATATCTTTTGTAACCTCAGTTACTTTTTCTGACATTTTAATTAAGTTCTCCTTTGTTAAAGGATTGTAACTTTCAATTCGATTTACAAAAAAATCTATATCTCTATCTTTAATTACATTTATAAAATCCTTTTCAATCATAAAGTCGCTTGCAAGTGCTATTAGCCCGACTCTTGGATTTGATTTACTGACATATTTAGGATCTATTTTTGTTGAATTCATATTTTAAAAAGTGAATATATCAGAAGTTCTTTAATAATCATTAATATTAAAAATAACGACATGAATATAAAAGACACCTTTGTTGCATCTTTGGTTCCTATATTTTTAGGTTTCGGTTTCGTTATTGCAAAGCCCGCATTTGAATCTTTTCCACCAATTTTATTGATGGGATTAAGATTTATGTTTGCTGCATCTATTTTGATTTGGTGGTTTCCAATACCTAGAGGTTACTTAAAAAAAATATTTATAGCATCATTCATAGCAAATACTTTGCAATATAGTATTACCTACTCTGGGTTAAATTTAATTGATGCCTCTGCTGCTGTTCTTCTTGTTCAAACAGAAGTTCCGTTTGGAGTTATATTTGCTTATTTTATGCTTAGAGAAAAGCCGACAGTAAGAGCTTTAATTGGTATAAGTATTGCTTTTGTCGGTGTTTATATATTAACAGGATCTCCTAATTTAGATGGTAAGTTTATTGGGATTGGACTTACAATCATAGGTTCAGCAACTTGGGCTCTTGGACAAGTCTTGGTTAAACCATTAAGTAAAGAAATTAATCCTTTGGCTTTAGTTGCATGGTTAGCATTATTTTCAGCTCCAATTTTAATAGTTTTTTCAGCAGTGTTAGATGGGAATACAATCAATTATTTAAGCAATGCTAAATTTGAACATTGGATTATTGCAATTTATATTGGTTTTATAATGCAACCAATTACTTATGGTTGCTTCTATTATGTTTTAAAAAATAATCCTTTATACAAAGTACTTCCAATTGTAACTATGGGTATTCCACCAACAGGATTGTTGGCAGCTATTTTTCTACTTGGAGAAAAACCAACTCAGGAATTATTTATCGGTGGAGCAATAATTATAATTGGGGTAATTTTAATTGTTTTTACAAAAAATAAAAAAGAGGAGAATTAATTTAAGCTATTTTTAAATGTTATTAAAAAGTTTTTCAATTAAACAAGAGTGGGTTGATTATAACGATCATATGAATATGGCTTACTATGTTCTAATATTTGATCAAGCCTTGGAAGTTGCACTTGAAAAGTTTAACATGGGAGAAAGTGCAGCAAAG
The DNA here is from genome assembly GCA_902517175.1 of uncultured Pelagibacteraceae bacterium. Classification (GTDB taxonomy): domain Bacteria; phylum Pseudomonadota; class Alphaproteobacteria; order Pelagibacterales; family Pelagibacteraceae; genus Pelagibacter. The sequence goes on from CABYBM010000001.1 coordinate 12,420, forward strand.
GATTTAAATAGAAGTACTATGGTAGTTGAAACAAACACTAAATATTTGAGCGAAGTAAAACAAGGAGAGGAAATAGATATTAATATGACTTATTTTGATCATGACAAGAAAAGGCTTCACATAAAAATGGAGATGATTGAAAAAAGTAAAAAAAAAATATCAGCGACTATAGAGTGGATATCTCTATATATAGATTTAAGTCAGAGGAAAGTTACTGAATTTGAGGAAGATAAGTTAAAATTAATGGATAAGTTTATTAAGGATAATAAAATAAAATTTTCATCTAATGATCTTCTTTTTTCTTCAAAATTAAAGAAATAATTAAATATTATAAATTCTAATAATTTGATATAGGTGCTCAATGAGCGCCAATAATAATCCTAAAGGTATTCTTTTAATTATTACTGCAATGACATTTTTTTCAATGCAGGATGCATTGATTAAATTTATTTATGAACAAGCAGCACTTTATGAAATTTTTTTTGGAAGATATTTTATTGCTGCCATATTGCTTTTTGGATACATTAAATTTAGAAAACAGAAAGTTTCACTAAAGACTTACTATCCTTCTTTAACTGTATTAAGAGTTGTATTACACTTTATAGCGTTTTCTGCTTTTTTTATCTCTTTAACATATATGCCATTAGCAACCGCTAATGCACTTTTTTTTTCTTCCCCATTTTTTGTATCAATTTTCGCAAAAATATTTTTAAAAGAGTTTATTGGAATTAGAAGATTGTCTGCAATTGTATTTGGTTTTATTGGGGTTTATATAGTTTTGGATCCAAATTTTTCTAGCTTTGAATATAGGAATTTATTGCCAGTAATATCTGCTTTTTGTTATGCGGCTTCAATGACTATTACAAAATACACTTCAGATAAAGATGATGTTAATACGCAATTATTTTATTTTTATCTTATTGCCATTGCCTTATGTGTAATAATTTTTATTTTTATGGGCAATGGGCAATTTAATAATTCAAATTTTGACTCTACAACTCAATTTATCTTCAGAGAATGGTTTTCAAATATTGAGTATACTTGGAAGTTTATTTTATTTTTTGGTTTTGTTGCTTCAATTGCATTTGTTTGTATATTTTCCGCTTATATTGTTGCCTCTCCATCTGTGGTGTCGCTATTTGAATATTCTTTAATTATAATGTCAATGATACCTGGTTATTTACTATTTAATGAAATTCCATCTTTAAGAACATTTTTAGGTGTTGCTTGTATTATAGCTGCTGGGATTTATATTTATGTCAGGGAAAGAGCTAGAGATCAGTATATTGCTACAAAAACTCCTTTAAGAAGATCATAAAATTTTATTGAAACTCTACTTCACTAATAATAAGGTTCCAGTATAAAGCGATACATAACTCGTCGTTAAATTCATATTTACGAAAGTGGGATCAATCGTCTTAGATTTAATTATTTAAGGAGGTTCGAATGAAGTTTGGATATTTTTGCAACACCACTAACTGGGATCACAAACCCTATAATCAATTACTAGATGAAACAAAAGAGATAACAACTTATTGTGATGAAAATAATTGGGATTCTATTTGGTATACCGAACATCATTTTAATCATGAAGGAATGGAGTCTTGTACTAACCCATTAATGATGGGTGTTGATGCTGCTGCAAGAACTAAGCAGATAAAAATTGGACAGGCATGCAATGTTATTACATTTCATAATCCTTTAAGACTGGCTGAAGACATTGCTTTATTAGATCAATTATCAAATGGAAGAGCTCTAGTTGGTATTGGAAGAGGAATTTATGGAAGAGAGGCAATGAATTTAAATAAAGAAGCAGATCTAAAGGATCAAGCAAAAAATTTTAGACTGTTTGAAGAATCTCTTACAATAATGAAAAAAGCATGGACTGAAGAATTTTTTAGTCATAAAGGTGAATTCTATACTTATCCATCACCAAATTTTGTTTGGCAACACGATATGAGTCCTCCAAACAAAGAATTTGTAGATATTAAAACAAACGAGATGAAAAAAATAAGTGTAGTTCCAAAACCTAAACAAAGCCCACATCCGCCAATTTGGCAAGTAGTAGATGGAGCAAGATCAATTGAATGGGCTGCACAAAATGGTTTGAACACTATTATGTGGATACCTACTGTTAAGGCTCTTAAGAAAAGATTTGAGATATTCCAAAATGCAAAGTCAAAAGCAGAGAACAGAGAAGTTCCTTTAGGTGAAGGTATATCTTTAGTTAGAGATATGTTTGTTGCAGAAACAATGGAAGAAGCTGAAAAATTAGCAGGTGAACATATTATAAATTATATGAGATGGGTTTGTCATTGGCGAGGATTAGGAAATCATATGGACCCAGGTGAAGAATTGCCAGAAACAAAACATAAATTAGATTTATTAAATTATGAATTTTTACATAAAAGAAATTTATTGTTTGGCACTCCAGAGTATGTTGTTAATAAAATTAATGAACTTAAATCAGAGTTGAATTTACAAAATCTCCAAGTTTGGTCTAACTTTCCTGGAATAGACCATGAAACTTGTATGAGGAGTATTAAATTGTTTAATGACGAAGTAATTCCAAAAATAAATTTAGATAGCTCTAATATAGAAAAAGCAAGTTAATGAATTTAGAAATAAGAAAGTTTACAAAATTTGTAGACAAAACTTTTATTGAAGGTGGAAAAAAAGCTAAGGAGCCAGTTTTATTAGTTTCTGTAGCTGCAGTATTTAAAAATCCATGGCACGGGCAAGGATTTGTTGAAGACCTTAGACCAACTATTTTAGATTTAGCTCCTAAACTTGGGGATATGCTTGTACCTGAATTAATTAAAGAGATGGGTTCACCTGATAAAATACTTGCATATGGAAAAGCTGGAGTTGTTGGTTTAAATGGAGAGATAGAGCATGCATCAGCATTTATACACACATTAAGATTTGGGAATAAATTTAGAGATGCTGTAGGTGGTACATCTTATTTAAGTTTTACAAATACAAGAGGGCCAGCTGGTTCAAAAATATCAATTCCAATGATGCACAAAACAGATTCTGGTTTAAGACCATACTATTTAACTCATGAGTTCACAATTCACGACGCACCATTTGATGACGAAGTTGTAATAGCTATAGGAGGTGCTTCGAGTGGAAGAGCTCACGCAAGAACAGGTGATAGATACCAAGATATGAAAGAGATGGGCATTAAAAATTAAAAAAATGCCTTATAATTTTGATAGAAGTCAAAATCATTATTATTTTAATAATAAAAATTCAGTTCCAATAATTTTTATACACGGACTTGGATTGAATCAATCAATGTGGAAACCCCAAATTGATTTTTTTAAAAATAACTCTTTTTTAACATATGATCTTTTAGGCCACGGCAAGACCCCTTTTAGTGAAAATATACTAACAATGAAAAAACTTGCTGACCAATTATTAGTTTTGATTGAGAATTTGAAAATAGATAAATTTCATTTAATTGGTTTTTCTATTGGAGCATTAGTTTCAATTGAGTTTGCTACAAACTATGAAAAATATTTAAATTCTTTGACTTTAATTTCTACAACTTACAAAAGGTCAAACGATGAAAAGCAAAAAGTAATTGATAGGGTAAATTTGGCAAAAAAAAATATGCCTATTTCCCAAATGGCAATGAAAAGATGGTTCTCTGACGACTATCTTAAAAAAAATCCTGATCTATATGAGGAATTCCTAATAATTCTCAACAAAGATGGAGTTGACCAAGAGAATTTTATTAAAGCTTACGAATTATTTGCGAATTATCAAGATAGCCCAGAAAAAGTAAAAAAAATAAAAACTAATACCTTAATAATTGCAGGTTCAGAAGATACAGGGTCTACTCCAAATATGTCTAAAAATTTAAATAAAGATATTCAAAATTCACAATATTTAGAAATTAAAAATGGGAAACACTTCACTACTATTGAATATGCAGATGAAGTAAATAATGCAATAATGAAACATTTAAAAAATGCCTGAACTTAAAAAATATAAGATGTTTATTGATGGAGAGTGGGTAGACTCTGAAAGTAAAAAAACTTTTGAAACTTTAAACCCTGAAAACAATGAACCATGGGCAGTTGCGCCTGAAGCAAGTGCTATGGATGTTGATAGAGCTGTTAAAGCTGCACAAAAAGCTTTTGAAGGTGAATGGCCAAAATTACTTCCAAGAGATAGGGCTAAATTTTTAAGAGCAATTGCTGATCAGTTAAGAAAAAATGCTGAGATGCTGGGTAAGATAGAAACAATTGATACAGGAAAACTTTTTAGAGAGACAAAACAGCAAGCAGTTTATATTGCAGAATACTATGATTATTATGCAGGTTTAGCTGATAAAGTTGAAGGTACAGTTCTTCCAATAGACAAACCTAATGTTCAAGCGATAACAACAAGAATACCTATTGGAGTTGTTGCTGCAATCATTCCGTGGAACTCTCAAATGTTTTTAACAGCAACTAAATTAGCACCAGCTCTAGCAATGGGAAATACTGTAGTTATAAAATCTTCAGAACTAGCGCCTGCAGTCTTATTTGAATTTGCAAAGCTTGTTGAGAAAACTGGAATACCTAAAGGAGTAGTTAATGTCATTACAGGTTTTGGTGATCCATGTGGTAAAACTTTAACAACACATAATCTTGTAGAAAAAATTGCATTTACTGGAGGACCTGAAACTGCAAGACGTATCATTAAAAATTCAGCAGAAAATCTTTCAGAAGTAAGTTTAGAGCTTGGTGGAAAAAGTCCCGTTGCCGTATTTGATGACGCAGAACAAGAAAATGCGATCAATGGAATTACAGCTGGAATATTTGGTGCGAGTGGACAAAGTTGTATTGCAGGTTCAAGACTTTATATCCAAAAAGGAATTTATAATGAATTTCTAGATAAACTTTCTAGCAGAGCATCCAAAATAAAAATAGGAGCTCCGATGGATCTAGATACAGAGATGGGTCCTTTAAGTAGTTTTAAGCAATTAGAAACAATCGAAAAAAATATAAAAGACACAATTGATCAGGGTGGAAAGATTAAATGTGGTGGTAAAAGAGACTCTTTTTCAAACAAAGGATATTACTTTCCACCAACAATTATTGAATGCGATAATCATAATCTGCCTACTGCAGAAAATGAATTATTTGGGCCCGTATTGTCAGTAATGAAATTTGATACTGAGGATGAAGTAATTAGTAAAATGAACGATAATCAATATGGTTTATCATCTGGCGTTTACACAAGTAATTTATCCAAAGGCATGCGTGTTTCTAAAGCAATAAGAGCTGGAATTACTTTTGTAAATACTTATAGACTAATTTCACCTTCGGCTCCATTTGGAGGTATCAAAGATAGTGGCTACGGCAAAGAAGCTGGGGTAGATTCTATAAAAGATTATACAAGAGTAAAAACGACCTGGTTCTATACATCTGATGAACCTTCATTAGATCCATTCTCAATTAGATAAATCATTTTCCTGCGATAAACTGCTTTAAAATAAGATAATTTAGTCATTGAATATTTAAATTATTCATAATTAAATTAGTTTTTATAAATTGTTAACAATATAGAGGAAGATAATGAGAAAACTATTTATCGCTGTATTTATGTTTGTTTCTAGTTTTGGATCAAATGTAATGGCAGACGGACATGCTATTAAGATGGGGATTATTTTAGGATTCACAGGTCCTATTGAATCTCTTACACCAGCAATGGCAGCATCAGCAGAGCTTGCATTCAAAGAAGCTTCTGACTCAGGTTCGCTATTAGGTGGAAAAAAAATTGAACCTGTAAGAGCAGACTCAACTTGTGTTGACTCAGCAGCAGCAACAGCAGCAGCTGAAGGAGTTATTTCACAAGGTGTAGCAGCTATTATGGGAGCTGATTGTTCAGGTGTAACTGGTGCTATTGCATCAAACGTTGCTGTACCAAACGGTGTAGTAATGATTTCACCTTCAGCAACATCTCCAGGATTAACTACTTTAGATGACAATGGATACTTCTTTAGAACAGCTCCATCTGATGCTAGAGGTGGTCAAATTCTTGCAGATATTACAAAAGATAGAAAAGTTAAAAGTGTAGCTATTACTTACACTAATAATGACTATGGAAAAGGCCTAGCTGACGTATACGAAGCAGCTGTTAAAGCTCATGGCATTAAAGTAACAACAGTAACTGCTCACGAAGACGGTAAAGCTGACTATTCATCAGAAGTTGCAACACTTGCTTCAGCTGGTGGAGACGCTGTGGCTGTAATTGGATATCTTGACCAAGGTGGAAAAGGAATTATCCAAGCTTCTTTAGACTCTGGAGCATTTGATAAATTTATTTTATCTGATGGTATGATCGGTCAATCTTTGGTTGATGCATTTGGAAAAGATTTAAGTAAATCATTTGGATCTATGCCTGGTTCTACTGGAAAAGGTGCTGGTGTTTTTGCTGATGTTGCAAAAGCAAGTGGTATAGATTCTTCTGGACCTTACACAGGTGAGTCATACGATGCAGCAGCTTTAATCGTTTTAGCTATGCAAGCTGGAAATTCAGCTGACAGAAGTTCTATTGCAAAGAATGTGATGGACGTAGCTAATGCACCTGGAACTAAAATTTATCCAGGTGAGCTTAAAAAAGGCTTAGACTTACTTGCTAAAGGTAAAAAGATTAACTACGAAGGTGCAACAGGAGTAGCATTTACTGCAGTTGGTGAAGCTGAAGGTTCTTTTTTAGAACAAGAAATTAAAGGTGGAAAATTTAAAACTAAAAAACAAAGATAATTTTTACCTATAGAAAAACCCCAGTAGCGAGAGTTATTGGGGTTTTTTTTAAAACATATACTTGTCAGCCATGTACATGGCCCAAGCAATTGCAGCACCTAATATAATATATTTCATAATAACTTATTTTATTTCTATTTTTTCAGGAAGTATACCTTTTGGTCTATACCTCATTATCAGCAACAAACCTAAGCCCATCATTAAAAATCTAAAGTAAGGTACACTCTCTATTAAGTGAAGTTTTAGAGCGTGAGTTTCTGACATTCCTGCAGTAAAAAAATTTATTAAGAATAATGCAATTGGAGCAGCCTCTATCCATAAGAACCAAACTGCAAAACCACCCAATATAGCACCAAAATTATTTCCACTTCCCCCAACAATAACCATAACCCAAATTAAAAAAGTATATCTCATAGGTCTATAACTTCCTGGTGTAAACAATCCATCTTGTGTCACTAACATTGCTCCTGCAATTCCAACAATTGCTGAACCTAAAATAAAAATCAATAAATGCTGTTTAACAACATTTTTTCCCATAGCATTAGCCGCTTCCTCATTATCTCTGATGGCTCTCATCATTCTACCCCATGGAGAGTACAGAGCTTTTTGAGTTAGGATTAATAAAATAATTACTACTGTTAAAAATAATCCTGAATAACAAAGTTTTACAAATACAGAGGAACCTTCAATCACAAGTTGGTTTAATGCAGCTTGTCGATCAGATAAATTAGAAATTAATTCTAATTTACCAGAATTAAATTTTTCAACTAAATTTATAAACCAATCTGTTGTTTGAAGATCTACCTCATAAGGGGCTGGTCTTTTAAGTCCAATTACATTTTTGACACCTCTAGTTAACCAATCTTCATGTTTTATAATTGCTATGACAATTTCTGATATTAAAAGAGTAGCGATCGCTAAATAATCAGCTCTTAACCCAAGTGCTACTTTTCCAACTATAAATGCTAAGCCTCCAGCAAAAAAAGCACCAACAATCCAAGAAAAAATAATTGGTAATCCAAATCCACCAAGAAAACCTGTTTTGGCTGGATTGATGTCTTCAATTGCTTCAATACCAGGTTCTGCCGTAAACCTTATTAATAAAATTCCTGATATTATAAGAACCGCAATAGCATAAGTTCTAACTTTTGACTTTTGAAAATTTTTTAAGATAAAACGAATAATTAATACCAGTGCTATAATAAGCCATAGGCACATCAAGATATCAAAACCCCCTGCACTCCAAGCTTCTTGGACTGGATCAACAGAAATTAAAACTGCAGCCAATCCACCGAGGGCGGTATATCCCATAATTCCAAAATTAATTAATCCTGCATACCCCCACTGAATGTTTGCACCCATTGTCATTACAGCTGAGATTAAACACATATTGAAAATTGATAGTGCGATATTCCAAGATTGAAAAATACCAACAAGTATAATTAAAACTATCATGATGCTATAAGCAGCAATAACATTTAAATTTTTTCTCACAGCACCTTCCCTTTAAATATTCCAGATGGTCTATAGAGTAATACAATTACTAATATCGAGAATGAGACTGCAAATTTATAATCTGTAGATAATAGCTGAACTAAACCTTCAGGTTCCATACTTGCAGGCAAAATATACATAAAAAATTTCTTATATGCATAAGTTAGAAATATCTCGGAAAAAGCTATGACATATCCTCCTAAAAAAGCACCAAATGGGTTTCCAATTCCCCCAACAATGGCAGCAGCAAAAATTGGAAGCATATTATTAAAATAAGTAAATGGTTTAAAACTTTTATCCAATCCATACAAAGCTCCACCTATAGTTGCTAAAATTCCAGCAATTATCCAAGTTATCATTACAATTTTTTTAGGATCTATTCCTGAAAGTAAAGCTAAGTCTTCATTATCTGAATAAGCTTTCATACTTTTACCTGTTTTAGTTTTATTTAAAAACCAAAACAGCAAAGAGACTAATACTATTGTAACTAATACAGTAATTACTTGTGTTGATTTCAATGCAAGACCTTCGTTAAGTCCAGTCATCTCTTTGAATTCTCTAGCTTTAATTATAAATTTTTCTCCATCAAAAAATCTTTGGTCTGAAGGTCCAATAATAATTCTTACCACTGCTTGAGTAACAAACATTACTCCGATACTAACCATAGCTAATTGTACAGGAGGGCTTTTGTTTGCTCTATAATATTTAAATACAAATTTATCTATCGAAAGCATATAAATTATCATAAATAAAATTCCAAAAGGAATAGCTATTAATGCAGTTGGCAACACTCCTAAAGAAATTCCTAATGACTGAAAATACCAGGTGAACAATATTGTTACCATTGTGCCAAAAGACATCATGTCTCCAGTTGCAAAATTAGCAAATCTTAATATTCCATAAATTAAAGTAACAAAAATTGCTCCGAGAGCTAATTGAGAACCATATGTAAGTGCAGGTATAAAAATATAATTTAATAAAAGAATTAATGCATTTAATATATCCACATTAACCTCCTAAAAAAGAGCTTCTTACTCTTGGATCATTTAGTAACTCATTACCTGTTCCTGAATAACGATTTTCTCCAGTTACTAAAACATAACCTCTATCAGAAATGCTCAATGCTTGTTTGGCATTTTGTTCAACCATTAGAATTGCTACATCGTTTCTTTTGACTTTTACTATATGATCAAACAATTCATCCATTACAATTGGTGAAACTCCAGCAGTAGGCTCATCAAGCATCAAAACTGTTGGTTTAATCATCAAAGCTCTACCAAGTGCAACTTGTTGTCTTTGACCACCTGATAGTTCACCAACTAATTGATTTTGTTTTTCTTTTAAAATTGGGAATAATTCATAAATTTCTTCTATTATATTTTTAATTTCATCATTTAACAGAAATGCTCCCATTTCTAAATTCTCTTCAACTGTCATACCAGCAAAAACATTTTTGTTTTGAGGAACAAAAGAAATACCTTTTTTAACTCTATCCTGTGGAGATAGATTTGAAATATCCTTACCATTAATTTTAATTGATCCAGATTTTAAATTTAATAGGCCTAACATAGCTTTCATTGCAGTAGACTTACCTGCTCCATTTGGCCCTAAAATTGAAACTATTTCACCTCTATTAACATTTACTGTACATGAGTTTATTATATCAGGACCATTTCCATAACCTCCTGTCATTTCTATTCCCTCAAAATATGCCATTAGTTATGATCCTTAATTTTAGATCCTCTGCCAAGATAACTCTCTATTACCTTTTCATCTTTTTTTGCATCTTCCACAGAGCCTTCAAATAAAACTGAACCTTCGGCCATTACAATTACAGGGTCACATAATCTTCCAATAAAATCCATATCATGTTCAATCATACAAAAAGTATATCCTTTTTCTTTATTCAATTTTTCTATTGCACTTCCTAGATCTTTTAAAAGTGTTCTGTTAACTCCTGCACCAACCTCATCTAGAAGCACTAATTTAGCATCCACCATCATTGTTCTACCAAGCTCTAAGAGTTTTTTTTGTCCTCCAGATAAATTACCAGCTAATTCATTCGATAAATGACCAAGATTAAGAAAATCAACAACTTCTTTTGCTTTTTCTTTTACTAGTTCTTCTTCTTTTAAAACTAAACTTGGTTTCATTAATGCTGTCATAAGCTTTTCTCCAGACTGGTTACCAGGCACCATCATTAAATTTTCTAATACTGATAGATTAGAAAATTCATGTGCTATTTGGAAAGTTCTTAATAATCCTTTAGAAAATAATTCAAAAGAAGGGATATCTGTAATATTTTCATTATCAAAAATTACTTCGCCAGCTGAGGATTTTAAATTTCCTGCAATCAAATTAAATAATGTTGTCTTACCAGATCCATTAGGTCCAATAATTCCTGTAATAGTACCTCTTGAAACTTTTAAAGAGCAACCTGAAACAGCAGCTAATCCACCAAAGTATTTTGATAAATTTTTAATTTCTAAAATATTTTCTGACATTCAGTCTATTTGTTTAGTCTTCGATGAATGCTATTTAAAGTTTTTTCAAGAGATTTATAAAATCCAGCTTTTGATAACTCTTTAACACCTTGCTCGTTTAAACCTTTTGGAGTTTGAGACTCTTTAACCAAAAACTTTAAATTTTGTTTTGAATTTTTAACTGCATCTTCAGATAAGGCTAAAAACAACGATGTAATATATTTTTGAGCATTATCTCTTTTTACTCCTCTTTTAACCAACCAATCAATCATTACTCTCAATAATTCATAAAATGGAGCCATCATGCCAGAAGTTGTCCAAAAATTAATTGAAGATTTCTCATTTTTAATTTCAACAGTTGTTCCTAAATTATTAAAAAACTTCTTAACTTTAATATTTGGAGGGCAAATAGGTACTGGGCCTTTCTTTAAAGAAATTGGTGGCAAAGGTATTGCTCTAACTATTTTAGCTTTAACTTTTATAGCTTTTTTTAATCTAGATAATTTAATCGTAGAAATAAAACTTATTACTGTCTGTTTGGACTTGAATTTTAAGTTTTTAATAATTTTTTCACCCACACTCGGGGTTACTGATAGGAAAACCCAATCAGATTGGTCTACAATTTGTTGATTGGTTTTAGCAATTGTAATTTTCTTAAATTTAGCCTTTAAAGCCTTAGCTATTTTTGTATTTCTTGGAGAAATTATTATTTTCTTATAGGAAATTTTAGAAGTACAAATTCCAGTAATTACCGAAAATGCTATTTTGCCAGTGCCAATAAATCCTAAATTCATAAAGTTTTGATTACTTTATATTGATTATATTGAATTAATTAACAAAAAAAGAGCCTCTAATTCTCAACAATTCCCTACTTAATTCTTTATTTTCTTTGAATGGTTTTCTTCCATGAAGCCAGAAATAATTATTAGCTATAACAGAGTGACCGACTGGTAATTTAGTAATTACTTTATTTTTACTTTCCTCTAATGCATCAGATAATTTTTGTAAAAAATTTCCCTGTTCCATATTTTTAGGTTCTGGAAATTGATCTATGTATGAAATTTTTGGTCTTCCTTCTTTATCAAACGAAAAAACTGGATGCTCTACCTTATAATCAATATTTTTACTTTTAGGAGATCCCCAAATAAAATCTTGTTGACCGACAGGATCGTTGGATAAATCATCACAATGCTCCCAGTCATCTAAATGCAACATAGCGGTTTCACCACCTTGTACGTTTTGCTCCTCTAGTTTGGTCATAACCAACCAATCTGTTACTTCCTTTACATATGTTCCATCTGTGTGCAAATCCATATTTCTGTAAGCTTTTCTCAAATAAGAGTCACTAGCATCTTCATGCTTAACATGAAATCTTGCATAGTATTTTCCAGCCATGGAGTCATGATTTGGGACTCCAATAAGGTGAGCAACAGCAGTTGCCAATTTAACTAAAAATTTGTCATTAGTTTTTAATGAAATATTTTTAGGACCAATAATAAAGCAACCAGTTGATCTGTCTCGGAGTATCGAATTGATTAACTTACTTAGTTTATTATTAGTTAAATCGTCAAGACTCCTCGCAATTGTAAATCTAGTAAATGGTTTAAGTTCTAGTGCAGTAAGATCAAATTTATTAAAAGGAAAAATTAATTTTTTTACAATTTCATCATCTAATTGAATATTTAATATTCTACTAGAGTCTTTGTGATTGTGAACTTCTATACCTTCAATTTTTTCCATAATAAATTTTAAATTAACTTAAATAATAAATCAATTTGAATTAAAAATAATTGTTAATGGCTGCCATACATAAGGCAGAAAAAACTGTGGGATAAACATAATTTTGTTTAGACACAAAGAATACAACCAATGACAATACGACAACAATTATTCTACTTAAATAACTTGCGTCAATAAGAACACCAGCAGGAAAAATAATTGTTCTCGCTATTAGTGCTGCTAAAGTTGCATATGCTAAACAATTAAACCATTTAAATAATTTTGAAGTTTCTTTAATTCCCTGTGAGCTTACAGCCCCAAGAAATCTTGAAATAAAAGTAGCTAATGAAGTAACTAAGATTGCATAAAAAATACTAACTGACATTTAGCTCTCCTATTATATAAGCAATTGTTCCACCAAATATGCCTCCGAGTAAAATCGACCATTCTGGAGATAAAAAATAAAAGACAGGTCCTAAAATTGTTCCAAGAATAACAGATAATGTAATTTGTATTGTTTTTGAAGCTCCCACCATCATGCACAAGAAATAGACTGGATTAAGAATGGCTAATCCCATCATCATATCTTTATTTAAATACTCTGAAAAATAAAAACCAATAAAAGTACCTAAAACTGCTACGCTCCAGGTTGCGCTACCAATACCAATCCAAAAATCAATTCTTTGTTTTTTGGGAACTGTCTTATAGTTACTTTTCATTATCAACCAAGCAGACACAGCAATAAAATGACATGAGAAGTAATATTTCCATTTAGGTTGATTTTTATGCATCATTAGTGGAAACAAAGAAACAGCCATTGGGTAAAGCCTCGCATTAACAAACCAAACTGCTAAAAAAATATTTAATAATGATGCTCCGACTAATAATGACTCTGCCATTACTAATGAACCTGGCAAAGCATAAGTTAACATTGTAGAAAAAATACTTTCTTGAATATTAAAACCTAAATTTTTAAGTAAAGCTCCTATAGCAATGAAACAACACCCCAAAGCAATTGCAGGACTATCGGGTGCGAGAATTGATTTATATCCCTTAAAGAAAAACTGCCTATTAATCATTAACCGCCAAGGAATAGTCTGCCAACATCAGGATTTTTAAGTAAATCATCTCCTTTGCCAGCGATAGCAGTTTCACCAGATACTAAGACATATCCTATGTCTGCAAATTCTAATCCTTTTTTAGCATTTTGTTCAACAAGAATGATTGTTTTTTTTTCATTTTCCTGGAGATCTCTTAAAATTTCAAAAACCATATCAATGTATCTTGGTTCTAATCCAATCGATGGTTCGTCAACTAATAAAACTGATGGTTTCATCACAAGGGCTCTAGAAATTTCTAACAATCTTCTTTCTCCTCCTGACAAAACTTTTGCTGGCTGATTTCTTCTATTTCTTAATCTTTCGTATTTCTCAAAAATTTTTTCAGCTTCTTGATAAGACTCATCTGTATTTTCTTTTATATATCCACCCATTAATAAATTTTCCTCTACAGTCATGTCTGGAAATACTGAATTATCTTGAAGTATATAAGCTATACCTACAGATTTTAACTTTTCTGCTGGTGTTAAATTTGTAATTTCTTTGCCATCAATTTCTATTTGACCTGAAAAAATATTAGTAAATCCATAAATAGAGTGAAGTATTGTAGATTTTCCTGCACCATTTGGACCTATTAAACATAAAGACTGTGCCTTGTTTACAAATAAATCAAAATTATGCAAAATTTCCATTTTTCCATATCCAGCATTTAAACCCTTAATTGTTAAATGTATTTCACTAGGTGATAACTTTTTTAAATCCTCTGGGCCTGGAGCTTTTCCTAATACTTCATATTGATTGGACATTATTGAGCTCCTAAGTAAGCGTCTATTACACGTTTATCGTTTTTAATTTCATCAGGTGACCCATTGGCCAACATTTTGCCATGTGCTAAACAGAAAATATTTTCAGCAAGTTGCATTATTACTCTCATGTTATGTTCAATAACTAAAAGAGTAATTCCAAAATCTTGGTTTACTTTAATTAACCTATCTATAATTCCATTAATCAATGTTGGATTAATTCCAGCTGTTGGCTCATCTAATAAAAGCATTTCTGGCTCATTCATTAGTGCCATAGCTAATTCTAATAATTTTTGCTGTCCAAATGATAAATCCCCTGCTCTCAAATTTCTTTTTTGATATAAGCCTACAAAATTTAGTAAATTTTCTGCTTTTTCTGTAAGTTCCTTAGGAATTGCTGAAAAAATCTTCATTAAACTTTCATCACTTCCTTTATGACTAATGAGCATATTTTCTACGCAGTTTAACTTTCCATAAATTCGAGTTTGTTGAAAAGTTCTTAACAATCCAAGTTTTGCAATAACGGGTACTGGTAGTTCTGAAACCTCTGTTTTATTAAACTTGATTGAACCATTATCTATTGGATATGTTCCAACTATCGAATTAAATAATGTTGTTTTACCAGATCCATTAGGCCCAATTAATCCAACTATTCTACCTTTTTCAACATTCATTGAAATATCAACATTAGCTTTTACGCCACCAAATGATTTACTTACATTGCTAACTTCTAAAATGCTCATTTAAGCTCAACCTGTGCTTTACGATCTTTTTCATCTACAACTTCACCAAATCTTTCGGGATATTTTTCTCTTAACCAACCCATTATCCCCTCTGGAAAATAAATAACTATAACTACAATTAAAACTCCAAGCGCAACATATTGCCAACCTAAGAAGAAAGTCCAAAAACCCTCTTTAAAAATATGAAAAACTGTTGCACCAATAATTGGTCCCCAAAGAGTTCCTTTTCCACCTAAGATTGCCATCAGAACCATGAAAACTCCCATTTCTCTTCCATCAAAAGCAACATCAGTTGAATCAATATATCCAACTAAGCCACCCATAATTCCTCCAGCAAGCCCACAAAAGAAAGCTGATATCATCCAACCAACTATTTTGTACTTCATCGTTTGAATTCCCATAGCCTCAGCCTTATCTTCATTATCTCTAATTGCATTTAATATTAATTTAAATCTGGTTGTGTAAATTCCTCTGACAGCTATGAAAGTTAGTATTAAAACAAAAAAGCTTAGAAAATAAAAAAATTCACCTCGTGATTCTAAACTTCCTACATCAGGAAACGGTGGAGTAGTGAAACCTTGTCCAGCTCCAATGATTTCAATTCCTCCAGAAATTTCACCTGCTGCAACACCCAAACCTAGTGTGCAAATGGCAAAATAATGCCCTCTAAGTCCTAAAATAGAATATCCAATTAAACCAGCCACAATAGTTGGCACAACCGCCGCAACTATCAAACCAACAGCCATCCCTTGAAAAAATTGTGCAGGAGTATGAACAAATGTTTTTTCACCACCACTTTCAGTCCATTCAGCTAGAGGGAAAAACATACCAACCTGAACAGAGGCACATAAATACATGCCTAAGCCATAAAAGAGTATATTTCCAAATGAGTTATACCCCATTTCACCACCTTGAATATTCCATGTGGTTGCTAAAACTATTAATACACAAAGAATAGATAACTGTACTTTGAAAGCTGGAAACAAGAATGGAGCAGCTATACCAAAAATTAAAATTCCACTATATAAGAGTAAATTATTTTTGTTCATAAAGATTTAATATTTTGTTTCTAAAATTTTGGTTAATAGTAAAATAATGTCCATCTTCCTCATGAACACTTGAACCATTTGAATGATATTCATCTAAATGTTTCTTAAATTTAACTATATCGACTTCTATTAATTTACCTTGGTTGTCTTTAATTTTAACCTTTCTCATTTCAAGTACTCTCTTTTTCTAGAAAGTTTAAATCTTCTATAAACTAGTATTAAAACTAATAATAAAAATACTGATCCAATTCTAAATTCGGTTCCAAGTATATAATCTGCAAATTCTTCAAAAACACCTAAACCCATTCCTGACATTGCAACGCCAGGTAAATTTCCTAATCCTGCAATAATGACAATCATAAAAGATCTTATTGTATAAGGAAGTCCCATATATGGGTGAATTGTAAAAGTAATTGAAATTAGTGCTCCAGCAACACCACAAAGAGCTGCATTAATTCCAAAAGTTGCTGCATAAACTTTTTCCGTATCAACACCTAAAATCTTTGCTGCTCTTGCATTTTGGGCTGTAGCTCTGATTGCACGACCAAGCTTAGATTTTTTCATGTAAATTACTAAACAAATTGCGAATAAAATGCTTATAAATGCTGAAAATATTTTCGAATTTGGCAGAACAACATTATTATTAAATAACATAGTTGTTCCATAATCTGAGTTTGCAAGAACAACATCGGCTCCAAATGCAAAGTTCATTAATTGCATGAACAGAATACTTATTCCAAATGTGGCTAAGATAGATATAAACAAATCTCTATCGACAACTTTATTAATTACAAGTTTGTAAATTGCTATACCCACAAAAAACATTATTATTGGTGATACAATAACTCCCCATGCTGGGTGAATACCGTAAAGATACATAAAATAAGCAATGTATCCTCCTAAAATAACTAGATCTCCTTGGGCAATATTAATTATATTCATTACACCCCATTGAAGTGCCATACCATATGCAATCAATGCAAATAATATTCCAAGTAATATTCCGTCCAAACATGCTTGAACAGAAATCATTGGATATTGGAAGACCATGAAATCCATAATGAATCCTATAAAAAAAATACCCCCTATATATGTTATATTAGGGGGTATTTATAGATTTGTTTTATCTTTGAGACCACGAAGGAATTGGGTGAATCAATTTAGCTGAAGCCCATTTAGTTGGAGCAACAACTTTGTTTTCACATTTTCCACCATCGTCACACATAACTTGGAAAAGTACCATTGGCTTATCAACATTCTGACCACCTGATGCAAATTTTATGTTTCCATAAAAAGTTTGCATATTAGTAGCTGCAAGAGCATCCCTTACTTTCTTTTGATCAAAAGAATTTGCTCTTTCAAATGCATCTTTAAATACCAATAGAGCAGCTGATGATTCTGCTGCTTGATATGGAGGCGCATAACCAAACTCTTTGGTAAAGTCTGCGTCATAAGTCATACCATCTTTAAAGAAGTCATCTTTATAAGTTAGTGTTTTGTGCCACTGAGAAGCACATAAAGCATATTGTGAGTTCTTACCATGTTGCTTTGATAATTTCGCTGCATCACAGTGTGTCATAGCTAACATTGGAACATCTACTTTCATCTCAGATATTTGTCTAATAGCAGTTAAAGCACCTTTTGTATGACCTGAAACAACTAAAACATCTGGTTTCATTTGCTTCACTTTTACTAAAGTTGCAGCCATGTCATTTAGCTCTTTTGGTAATTTATCATCAATTACTTGTTTAGAGCCTGTTCTTTTAATTGCTTCTAAAACTCCCAGTCTTACGTCTTGAGAAAATGCATCTTGTTCAAATGCCATTGCAACAGTTACTGGTTTTCCATTATTCTTTTCAACTGCTAAATCAATAGCAACATCAAGATATAAATTAGCAGGAGCTAAAACAGCAAATAGATATTTGTAACCTTTTGTAAACAAAGATCTAGATGCACCATTTGCTTCCACCATTGGAACACCATACTTTTCTGTAACTGGAGCTATCGCTTTAGTTAATCCTGAACTGTATGGACCAAGCATAAATTCAACACCATCTTGTGAAATTAATCTTTCAGCAAGTTGAGCTGCTCTTTTTGGGTTTGATTCATCATCATAATAAATAATGTCAAACTTATAAGTTTTACCACCAACTTTAACACCACCCATGCTGTTAATTCTATCTACGGCCATATTGTAACCGTTTTGAGTATGAACACCATTAGAAGAGTATTTGCCAGTTAATGAAATTGCTGCACCTAAAACAATTTTATCTCCAACAACTTTCGCAAAAGATGCGACTGATGTTGATAATAAAATTACAGCTGCAGAAATAAAACTTATGATTATTTTATTTATTTTCATTTTATTTCCTCTAGTTATTAATTAATTAATAATTAATTTAATAAACAAATCTCCCTAATTGCAAGTGGCAATAAAGACCAAACAAACTGTTAGTATTGTTGTGTTGCAACGATAATTAATGCAATAATTACCAATACACTCGCCGAAATTGTATTAATTGTTCTTGGTTTGGTATTAATCCAAGTAATTAACTTTTGTGCAAGTAAAGCATATCCAATCAGTGATAAAAAATCTAAAACAACATAAGTTGTAATTAAAATTAAAAACTGGATTAAATAATTTTCATTAAAGTCAATAAACTGTGGAAAAATTAACGGGAAGAACATCCAGGCTTTTGGACTAGTACCAGCAACGAGAAATCCATCTTTAAAAAAAGAAAAGAAACTTTTTGAAAAATCTTTAGTTGAATTAACTTCTTTTGGTCTAGAATTAAAAATATCAAATGCTAAATAAAGAATATATGCAACACCCACCCATTTAAATATATTTAAAAAAGTTGGGTTTTCAGAAAAAAAAGATCCAATTACAAAAATTACTAAAGTAGCTTGAATAATATTTGCTGTAATATCTCCAAGTGCCATCCAAATACATTTTCGAACTCCATAATTCATAGAATATGAAACTATGACAATTCTTGGTGGTCCAGGGGTAATGAATAAAAAAAGAATTATTTGAAGAAATAAAAAATAATTTAGGGGGAACATTTTAAGATAGTCCTTAAAAACCGGGAGCTAAAGATGGCTAAGAAGGACTATCTGTATCATATTATCAGAGGCTAAAAAAAATGCATTAAATTTTTATTTCAATTATAAAGGATTTATGAAAAAAAAAGGTCGCATTCCTGTCACTCGAGTCAAAAACCCTGAACCAGACGTAACTGACCCAGATTGGGTTATTTGGGCAGCATGGGCAGACAGGATTACCTTTGAAGAAATAGAGAAAAAAACTGGAAAAACAGAATCTGAAGTAATCAAGATTATGAGAAGATCTATTAAACCAACTTCTTTTAGATTATGGAGAAAAAGAGTTAACCAGAAAAGTATTAAACACAGAAAAAAGTTTGAATACTCTAGAAAAGAAATTACTAGTAAAATTAAAAAAGGTGACTACTTTTAACCTATGAAAAAAATTACAATTTATACTGGTCCATTCTGTAATTATTGTGATGCAGCAAAAAGATTACTTGCAAGAAATAATGCACCTTTTCATGAAATAGATATTTCAAAAGTTGACGGTGCTATGGATGAGATGATTAAAAAAGCTAACGGTAAAAGAACTATACCTCAAATTTTTTTCGATGAGCAGCACATTGGTGGTTATGATGAAACTAGAGCTTTAGAAAAAGAAAATAAACTTCAAGATCTTTTAAAATAAAAAAATTAATTTTTAAATTACCTAAATTTTTGCTTTAAATATTAAACAAACCCCATTGTTGCAGTATCTTTTTCCTGTTGGTTGAGGTCCATCTTCAAAAATATGACCATGATGTCCTCCACAATTTTTACAGTGATACTCCGTTCTTGCATAACCTATGTGATGATCTGTTTTTGTTTCAAATACATCTGGTAAAGACTCATAAAACGAAGGCCAACCTGATCCACTTTCATATTTTGTTTTAGAGTCAAAAAGTTTAATGCCACAATTTGCACAATGAAAACTTCCCTCTCTTTTTTCATGGTTTAGATCACTGGTTCCAGCTAGTTCTGTTCCTTCTTCAAATAAAATTAATTTTTGTTCTGCAGTTAAGTTTTGATTAATTTTTTTAACCATAATTAAATATATTTAGCACATGATTGATGTAACATTGAATGTAATTCGACTAATTTATTGAAATCTTTATTGTATCCACCACCTAAAACACCACAAAAAGGTATTCTTTTTGAAAAAAAATTCTCTACAACTAATTCATCTCTTAATCTTACTCCTTCATCTGAGATTTTTAATTTTCCTAATCTGTCATTAAAATGAATATCTACACCTGCAATATAAAAAACATAATCAAAATTCTCTTCATTTAACTCTAATAAGTAGTGTTTTAATGTTTTTATATAATTTTGATCTTCCAAATTATCTTCTAGTTCAACATCTAAATCACTAGTGGATTTTTTAGCTGGGTAATTTGTCTTTGAATGCATACTAAATGTAAAGACATTCCTATTTTCTTTAAATATATCCGAATTACCATTTCCTTGGTGTACATCCAAGTCAACTATAAGAATTTTATTGGCAAGACCTCTATTAATTAAAAAATGTGCTGCAACGGCGACGTCATTAAACACACAATAACCAGCTCCACCATTATAATTTGCATGATGACTACCCCCAGCAGTATTGCATGCTATTCCATAATTAATAGCAAGTTTTGAAGCCAGAACTGTTCCACCTGTTGCAATAAGCGATCTTTGCACAACGCTGTCCACTAAAGGAAATCCTATTTTCTTTACTCCATCTTTGCTTAATGTTTTATTTTTAATATTTAAAATATATTCTTTAGAGTGTGCATAATTCAAAGTCTCAACTGAACAAGGATAAGGCTTGTGAAACTTTTCTACTATTTTATTTTTAATTAAATAATTGGCTAATTCACCAAACTTATTAATTGGAAATTTATGATCATCACCAATTTTTGCAAAATAGTCCTCATGATTAACAACCGGTAATTCCATTATGACTCTAATACTCGAACAGGTTTCCCATTAACACAGGCCTCTAAACCTTCAATCATTTGATTATAAAATGTGCTATAATTTTCTGCAGTAACATAACCTATATGAGGGGTTAATAATGCATTTGGTAGAAATCTTAATTTATTATTTTCTGGTAATGGCTCTTTTTCGTAAACATCAATTCCAGCACCAGCAATTACATTTGTCGATAACGCAATAATTAAATCATCTTCATTAATAATTTCCCCTCTGGAGGTATTAATAATAAATGATGTTTTTTTCATATTATCAAATTCTTTAATTGTAATACAATCTTTATATCTCTCACCACCTTGAACATGAATAGATAAAAAATCAGAATTTTTAATTAAGTCTTCTTTAGTACATGGAAGCACATCTAATTCCTTACATGTGTCTAGGTTTAAATTTTCACTCCAGGCCATAACTTGCATACCAAAAGCTTTTCCAATTTTTGCAACTTGTGATCCAACCCTACCTAAGCCAAGTAAACCTAAGATTTTTCCTTTTAACTCAACTCCAATTGTTGTTTGCCAATATCCTTGGTACATATTGTCAAATTCTTCTTTAAAATTTCTTGCTAATCCTAATATTAGTGCCCAGGTTAACTCAGGAGTTGGGTTTTGATTTATTTCTGTTCCACAAACAATTACTTTTCTTTTCTTTGCGGCTTCTAAATCAATCGATTTATTCCTTAACCCGCTGGTAATAACAAATTTTAAACTGCTTAGATTATCAATCAAATTTTTTGTTATTGGAGTTCTTTCTCTCATTATCAATAATGCCTCAAAATCTAACAATTGTTCTATGGCATCTGTCTCATCTGTAAAGGGCTCACTAAAAACTTTAAATTCATATTTTCCAGATAGTTTTTCTAAATCTACAAACTGTTGGGCAACATTTTGGTAATCATCTAAAATAGCAACTTTAAGCATTTTTTAATTTTTTATTTGATAATGTTATTCCTGCAATAATACAAATTACTCCTAATAAATGATAATACATAAATTTTTCATTAAATATGATAAGTGCCATTATAGCACCAAAAATTGGCATCAAATGCAAAAATGCCCCCGATCTGTTTGCTCCAATAATTGAAATACCCTTTATGTAAAAAAAATAAGCAAGTAAACTTGGAAAAATAACCACATAAGTCAAAATCATAAAAAAAGATGTATTGAGTTCTACAATTTTTCCTTGATTTAGTTCGAACAAAAAAACTGGTGTCAAAAAAATTAAACCAATGATTATAATTATTTCTAATAATGCAAATTGAGAAATCTTAAATTTTTGTTTTTTTAAAAATGCAGAATATATTGCCCAAGAAAACATAGCAACAACCATTGAAAGATCTCCTTTATTGAAATCTAAATTTAAAATTAAATTTGAATCTGCTTTAGTAATTATAAAAATTACTCCCAATAAAGATAAACTAACCCCAATTATCTGATAAATATTTGATTTCTCTACTTTTAATATTGTAGATACAACTATTATCCAAACTGGAATTGTTGAAATTAATAATACTCCATTTATTACTTGAGTGTAATTTAATGAGTAATAAACAATAGAATTAAAAATTGTTATACTGCTTATTCCCAAAATTAAAAAAGAACCAATATTTTTAAAAATTTCTGATCTAAAATTAAATATTTCTTTATAAGTTAAAGGTAAAAGAATCAGACCTGCAAGAAGCCATCGATAAAAATTTAGAGAAAATGGTGGAATACCAAATGTACTTGCAAATTTTCCGGCAATAAAATTACCAGACCAAAATAAAGTAGTTAACACTAAAACCAAATATGCAATTGGGTTAGAGTTTTCTCTCACTTAACTAAATCTAAGTGAACTATATGGTTTTAAATCAAGATTAGTATTTTCATTAGCAATCATACCTGAAACAATCTTCCCAGATATCGGCCCTAAAGTCCATCCCAAATGATGGTGTCCAAAGCAATAATATATATTTTTATAATTTTTTGATGGACCCATTACTGGTAAAAAATCAGGAAGTGTTGGTCTAAAACCTAACCACTCATCCTCGTGTTCAGGTAGGTCTCCAAGCATATATTTTGCATTATTAATTAAATTTTTTATTCTTGATTTTGACAAAGGATTATCCAAACCACCAAACTCTACAGTTCCTACTACTCTTAAACCCTGTTCCATTGGTGTTATTCCAAAACCTCGATTTGAAAATATTACTGGTCTGCTCAGTAAATGATCGCAATTTTTAAAATGAATATGATATCCTCTTTCGGTATCCAGCGGTATTTTTTCACCAAAATTATCAGTAAGTTTTTTTGAAAATGCACCACATGCAATTACTGCCTTGTCAAAAATATAATTTTGGGTTTCAGTTTTAAATACAGGTTTTTCTTCATCAAAATTAATGTCTTTAATATTAACTTTGTGAAAGTTACCCCCTTTTTTTAAAAATAAATCAAATAATTTAAGAAGTATTTTTTTTGGATTACGAGCATGTCTTGCGTAAGGGTAATAAACTCCTGCATGATAAATTGGTTTTATGTGTGGTTCTAGGTCATGAATTTCAGCTTTATTAACTAATTGCTGCTTAACACCCAATTCCTCTCTTACATTAATTTCAAGTTCTCTGCTTTTTAAATTTTGATTATTCCAAATATATAGAATTCCTTTGTTCTCAACTAAACCTTCTAAATCTATTTCATCAAATAATTCATCATATGCTGGTAAGGCTAGATCTAAAATTTGATGCATATTTTTAGCTGTATGCATCATTTTATCAGTTGTTGAGTTCATAATAAATTTTAAAAACCATGGAATCATTTTTGGAACATAGTTCCATTTCAATGCTAATGGACCAGAGGAACTCATAAGCATCGCAGGTATATCAGTTAATACATCAGGTCTATTAATTGGAACTGAAGCATATGGAGAAAAATGTCCTGCATTTCCATAGGAGGCAGCTTGAGCACCTGGGTTATCTCTATCAAAAATAGTTACGTGAAAACCTTTTCTTTGTAAAAATAAAGCATTGGAAACGCCTTGTATACCAGCACCGACTATTCCTATTTTAATATTTTTACTCATTCTTCCTTATACAATTAATCATTAAAAATTTAAGAGTGACAAATTATGCAAGTTAGGAATGTAATATTAAGCAATTGTTTGTTTATGATTAATTTTAGCACTCAAAACAATACCAAAACCTATCATGGTAGCCAACATTGAAGAACCTCCATATGACATAATCGGCAAAGGAGAACCAACAATTGGTAGTAAGCCTAAAACCATTGATAGGTTTACTACGATGTAAATAAAAATTGAAAAGGCAAAACCAAAACAAAATAACTTAGAAAAATTACTTCTTGATAATGCTCCAATACGAATAATTCTAAATATTATTATTGTGTAAAGAATTAAAAGACCAACAGAACCTATAAAACCAAATTCCTCAGAAAATAAAGTAAATATAAAGTCAGTATGCTTTTCTGGTAAAAAATCTAAATAACTTTGTGTTCCTTTTAAAAATCCCTTGCCATCTAAACCTCCTGATCCTATAGCAATTTTGGATTGTATAATTTGGTAGCCCGCTCCAAGAGGATCTCTATCTGGATCTAAAAATGTTAATATCCTCAATTTTTGATATGGTTTTAAAAAAGAAATAATGAAAGGTAAAGAGATTAGAAAAGTTATAAATGAATAGACAAAATATTTAACTCTTACTCCCCCTAACCACAAAACAATTAATCCACTCAATGCAATTAATACAGATGTTCCAAGATCAGGTTGAGAGATTACAAAAATAATTGGTATTATTATAATTGATAATACAAAAATAATACTTGTCAGAGTATTTACATTTTCAATTTTTACTCGATGATAATATTTTGCGAGACATAAAATAATACCAATTTTCATTAATTCAGAAGGCTGGAGAACAAATAAATATAAATCCATCCATCTTTGTGAGCCTGATGCTTTTAGACCAAAAAATGAAACATAAAATAATAAAAGAATAATTAAGAAGTAAAATACATATGCAAAAGTATGCCAATGTCTAATGTTAAAAAATGCAATGAATATCATCATAGGAAAGAAAACTGCTAATTTACTAAAATGACTTTTGGTATGATAAAGTATTTCTCCACCATCTGTTGAATACATAACCAATAAACTTATTATTGATAAAATAATAATAGAAATCAATAATGTATAATCTATTTCTTTAATTTTTTGAAAAAAAGAAAGTTCAGAATTTAATCTATCACGTTGAAACATCAGATATTTATATTTTCAAAATTAGATTGTTTATCTCTTAGCTCATCTCTATCAATTATTAATTTAAACAATTCTTTTGCCATTGGGGCTGCAGCTTTACTACCTGAGCCACCGTGCTCAACAATTATACTTAATGCATATCTTGGATTTTTATATGGACCATAAGCAACATAAAGTGCATGATCTCTATCCTTGTAAGGTATTTGTTCTAATTTTAGATCAAGTTCCCTCTCTCTTTTGCTAATTCTTTTTACTTGAGCAGTTCCAGTTTTGCCTGCAAATTGATATTTTGGATCATCAATTCTTGATCTATAAGAAGTACCAAATTGTTCATTTGTAGAACTAAACATTGCTTCTTGAACTATTTTAATATTTTTTGGATTGTTAAATAATCTCGTATTGGGTTTTTGCAAAGCCTGGAGTTCCATTGAGTTTTTTGCATCTTCTAGACTTAACGGATCGTCATTTACGATAATTTTTGGTTTAATTTTATATCCACCATTTGCAATTTGGGCGGTCATTAAACATAATTGTAAAGGTGTAGTTTGAGTGTATCCTTGTCCAATTCCTGTAATTAATGTCTCTCCTAGTACCCATCCCCTTCCAAGATTATTTTTTTTCCAATTAGTATTTGGAAATAAACCTCTTTTTTCATTATCAAAATATTCTCCTAATACTTTTTCACCTAACCCAAATTTTTTGGCGGTAACATTTAATCGATCAACTCCTAATAATCTGGCAACTTCATAGAAATAAGTATCACAAGATTGTTTCATTGCATTTTTTAAGCTTACCCAACCATGTCCTTTTTCTTTCCAACAGTGAAAAGTCTGACCATATAGTTCTGTTTTACCTGTGCATTTAACTTTGAAATTTGTATTGATAATATTATTTTCCAATGCAGAAAGCGCTACTATAGGCTTAATAGTTGACCCTGGAGAATAAAGTCCTGAAAGAGTTTTATTAATCAAAGGTTTTAAAGGATTATTTCTAATTAGTTGCCACTCATCTTGGCTAATACCAAATAAAAATAAATTTGGATCATATGAAGGTGACGAATACATAGCTATAATATCTCCTGTATAAATATCCATAACACTTATTGATCCTGCTTTATTCGAGAGCAATTGTGCAGAAAGTTTTTGGACTTCTGTATCCACAGTTAATCTTATTTTGCTACCTTGTAGACCTTTTTGATATTCGAGTTGATTTATTCTTTTGCCGTAAGCATTAACCTCATATCTTTGAATTGCATTAGTCCCTATTAATTGGTTCTCAAGTGTTTTTTCCAAACCAAGCTTTCCAATTTTCATACCTGGAACGAATCTTTCTTTTACTATTTCATTTTCTAATATTTCCTCTTCGTTCGGTTGACTTACATAGCCCAATACATGAGTATACATTTCACTAAATGGATAATTTCTAGAAATTGTCATTACAGGTTTTACGCCAACTAAATCATATAAATAATTGTTAACCTTTAAGAATTGGCTCCAACTTAAATTCTCAGATACAATTATACTGTCCCAAGGTTTTAGTTTATTTTTTAAATTTACTATTTTCTGAATTTTTTTCTCACTTAAATTTAAAAGTGTTTTTAATCTTAATAATAGATAGTTAAAGTTTTCTACCTGCTCAGGTATAATGTGTAATTGATAAACTTTTAAATTACCTGCAATTATATTTCCAAAATAATCAACAATGTTGCCTCTTGTAGGTGGGAGTTTCCATTCTCTAATCCTGTTTTTATCTGAAAGTGTAAGATATTTTTTATTTTCATTAATTTGAAGAGAGAAAAGACGAGCAACAATTCCTGTAAAGATAATTATTTTTGCAGCTCCAATAATAAACATTCTTCTGTTAATTACATCTGATTTTCTAATTCCAAAATTTTCTTTAATCATTTTTTTTTTGTAAAATTAATTGACTTAAAAAGTTAAATACTACAAAAAATATTGGATAAAACAAAAATGTAAATCCTGTATTAGTTACGTAATTCATATAGCTAATCTCTAATAAAAATATCAAATCTAATATAATGACTTGAATTGAATTGATTAAAATCATTGTAAATAAAAATGAAAACCAATCTT
Source organism: uncultured Pelagibacteraceae bacterium (assembly GCA_902517175.1). Lineage (GTDB taxonomy): Bacteria > Pseudomonadota > Alphaproteobacteria > Pelagibacterales > Pelagibacteraceae > Pelagibacter. Next base: position 39,935 of record CABYBM010000001.1, read on the forward strand.
TTACAAAATTTGGACTTAAAGTAATATTCCTTATGTATGCTGTTACTGCGCATAGTATCAAATAACATAAGCTACTTGTACCTATAGGAATACCTACAACAACATCATTTATAACCCCTGCTAGAAATATAGAAAAATATCCTAGACTATCAGGATGTCTTAGAGTCCAATAAAAAATTAAAATATAAACAAAATTAAAAGAGAAATTTTCAATTTTTAAGTAATTAAAATCAAATTCATTAAATACAGAAATAAACAAAATGATCAAAGGTAAGTAGGATAAAAATGCTCTGAAGAATGTGCTTTTATTTAGAGAAGACATTAATTTTTATCTCCAATACTAAACGAAGTTATTTTAATATAGTTTAATTGTGTAAAATCAGAAAAGAAATTAACTTTATTTTTTGAATCTTTTGATATTTTTCCAATGGGTATCCCAGGTTTAAAAAGACCTCCAAGACCCGAAGTATAAATTATTGATTCTACATTATTTAAATCTTTCTCAATATCATCTTGAGTATGTTCAATTATTCCATAATCCTTACCAGTGCCTGAAACTACTGCTTGAATATTTTGTGGAGCTAAAACTGACGGTATTTTACTATTAAGATCGGATAACAATAAGGCTCTAGAATTAGTGTAATTAACCTCAATTATTTGGCCTACGAGATAAACACCATCTATTATTGCCATTCCCATTTTTACATTATCTTTTGTTCCTTTATTTAAAATAATAGATTTTAGGAAAGGGCTTTCTCGATCAATTAAAACTTTTGCTAATATTTCGTCAGAATTTATATTTTCGTTAATAAGATTTCTCAACTTTTCATTTTCTAATTTTAAAAAATTGTTTGTTATTTTTTCTTGTTTTAAATTTTCTAGTTCTAATTTTATATCTTTATAATTTTTAGATAAATTTAAATGATTTTTGATCTTAAGAGTTAATTCCTGTAGATAATTCTCAGGTTTAGATGCTATATATGAAGATCTATAAATAATTTCATTAATACTAATCTTTACAAACTGAATAGGTTTAAAATTTACATTACTTAAAATAATTACAACTATTGATAATAATATTAGACTAAGTAATGAAAATTTTTGTTTATCTTTTTTTTTTAAAAAAGCTGATCTAAAGGCAATTACAAAATCGTCTCTGCCTGAAGCCATCTTTTTTTAATATTCAGATAACATAGTGGAAAAAGTTTCTTCTTGATCCAAAGCTTTTCCTGTGCCAACAGCAACACAAGATAATGGGTCATCTGCTATATGAACTGGTAAACCTGTTTCTTTAGAAAACCTTTTATCAATATTTTTTAACAAAGCACCTCCACCTGTTAAAGTTAAACCCATGTCAACTAAATCAGCTGATAATTCAGGGGGTGTATTTTCTAAGGCATCTTTAATTGCACTTACCATTTGTTTCATTATATCATTTAGTGCTTCTGCGGTATCTTCTTCTGTAATATTAACTTCTTTCGGGGTACCTGATCTTAAATCTCTTCCTTTAACTGGGTAAGTATTTGTTCCAGTTGGTACAGCTGTACCCATTTCTTTTTTTATTTTTTCAGCAGTAGTATCACCAATTAATAAATTGTATTCTTTTCTCATATAATCTATTATTGCTATATCCATAGAGTCACCTGCAACCCTTAAAGATTTAGAATAAACTAGACCACCCAAAGACATAACAGCGATTTCACTTGTGCCTCCTCCAATATCTACAATCATTGAGCCAGTTGCTTCTGAAATTGGAAGATTTGCACCAATAGCTGCTGCAATTGGTTCCTCAATTAATTGAACCCTTCTTGCTCCTGCAGCTAAAGCACTATCTTGAATTGCTTTTCTTTCAACTGGTGTTGAGCCAGTTGGTACACAAATTAAAATTCTAGGATTAGCAAATGTGCTTCCTTTATGAACTTTTTTAATGAAATGTTTAATCATTTCTTCAGTAACTATAAAATCTGCAATAACACCATCTCTTAGAGGTCTAATTGCACTAATGTTACCTGGTGTTCGTCCAAGCATTGTTTTCGCTTCGTCTCCAACAGCTAACACATTTTTTTTTCCACCTTGATCAACTATTGCAACAACTGAAGGTTCATTAAGAACTACACCTTGACCCTTTAAAACTACAAGTGTATTTGCAGTTCCTAGATCAATAGCCATATCTTGGCTCCAAATTTTTTTAACACTATCAAATAATCCCATTTAAACTCCCTCTTTTACTTTTTGATATTCAATATTTTCAGAAAGAGACTTTTTTTCTCTTTTTATAAGCATTTTATTCAATGCATTTAAGTAAGCTTTTGCTGATGCAACTAATGTATCTGTATCTGCAGACTGACCAACAGTAGTTCTATCATTTTCCTCAATTTTTACACTCACAGTAGCTTGGGCATCTGTTCCTTCAGTTACAGCATGAACTTGATATAAAGATAATTTAACGTCATGCTTATAAAGTTCTTTTATACATTTAAATATTGCATCCACTGGACCGTCTCCTGTTTGTGAGGTTTTCTTAATATCACCAAAAACATCAAGAGTCATTTCAGCTTTTTGAGGCTCTCCAGTACCAGCGAAAACTTTTAATGATTTTAAATTAATTGCATTTATTTTATTATCTACAATCAAACTATCATCAACCAAAGCTACTATATCTTCATCATAAATATGTTTTTTTTTATCTGCTAAAACTTTAAATTTACCAAATGCTTCTTGAATCACGTCATCTGTAACATTAGTATAACCTAGATCACTCAATTTATCCTTAAATGCATGTCTTCCAGAATGTTTACCCATAACTAAAGATGTCTTTTTTACTCCAACACTCTCTGGTGACATAATTTCATAAGTTTCTCTATTTTTTAACATCCCATCTTGATGAATACCTGATTCATGTGCAAAAGCATTTTTACCAACTATTGCTTTGTTAAATTGGACAGGAAACCCAGTTGCATTTGAAACAATTTTGGAAGCTTTACTTATCAACTCAGTTTTAATTCCAGTTTCATAAGGCATTAAATCATTTCTTGTTTTAATAGCCATAACAATTTCTTCTAACGCTGCATTTCCAGCTCTTTCCCCTATTCCATTAATTGTACATTCAATCTGTCTTACACCTGCAGATAAACCAGCAAGAGCATTAGCTACAGCTAAACCAAGATCATTATGGCAATGTGCAGAAATAATTGCTTTATCAATGTTAGGAACATTGTTTTTTATATGAGTAATTGTTTTTGCAAATTCTTCAGGTATAGAGTATCCAACTGTATCAGGAATATTTACTGTTGTTGCTCCACAATTTATTGCCAACTCAATTGTTTTACACATAAAATCTAAGTTAGTTCTTGTTCCATCTTCACAAGACCATTCAACATCATCAGTAAATTTTTTTGCATAAGTAACACTTTCCTTTATTGCATCTAATACCTGATTATCTGTCATATCCAGCTTATGTTTCATATGAACTGGGCTTGTTGATATAAATGTATGAATTCTAAATCTTTTTGCATGTTTTAAAGATTCATAACATGCATCAATATCTTTTTTTTTAGCTCTTGCTAAACCACATGGAATTGAATTCTTCAAACCTTTGCTTATTGCAGAAACTGCCTCAAAATCTCCAGGTGATGTAATTGGAAATCCAGCTTCAATAATATCAATTCCCATGTCGTCAAATACTCTTGAAATTTGAATTTTTTCTTCGACGCTCATAGATGCGCCAGGTGATTGCTCACCATCTCGCATAGTTGTATCAAAAATATAAACTTTGTCTTGTTCGGTCATAAATAAATTTGTAGAAAATTTATAATACAATCTATAAGTGAGATTGCAAAATAAATGTTAGATTTCAGGTGAATTTTTAAGACCTTTTTGGGTCTTTATCTAAATTTAACTTTTATCGCTATCAACTAGTTTTTTCTTACCAATCCATGGCATCATAGCTCTAAGTTCAGCACCAACTTTTTCAACAGAATGCTCTGCTAACTTTGCTCTAGTTGCTAAAAAGTTTTTCTGACCATTTTTGCATTCATCCATCCACTCCTTAGTGAATTTTCCAGATTGAATGTCAGACAATACTTCCTTCATTCTTTTTTTGGTTTCTTCTTTATTAATAATTCTTGGTCCAGATTGGTATTCACCATACTCAGCTGTATTTGATATTGAGTAATTCATATTAGCAATTCCACCTTCATAAATTAAATCAACAATTAATTTTACTTCATGTACAGTTTCAAAATACGCCATCTCAGGCTCATAACCTGCTTCAACTAATGTCTCATAACCATTTTTTATTAATTCTACCAATCCACCGCAAAGAACTGTTTGCTCACCAAATAAATCTGTTTCTACTTCATCTTTGAAAGTGGTTTCAATAATTCCGGATCTGCCACCACCAACAGCAGATGCATATGATAATGCCAAGTCTCTTGCTTTGCCTGATCCATTTTGATGTACTGCAAACAAACATGGTACTCCACCACCTTTTTCATATTCACTTCTAACTAAATGACCAGGTCCTTTAGGAGCAACCATGAATACATCTAAATCTTTTCTTGCTTTGATTAAGTCGTAGTGAACATTTAGTCCATGAGCAAATGCAATACTTGTTCCTTCTTTTACTCTTTGCTCTATATGATTTTTATAAATTTCTGCCTGTAATTCGTCAGGTGTTAAAATCATTACAACATCTGCCCAAGCAGCTGCATCAGATAAATTCATGACCTTTAATCCTTTAGACTCAGCTTTTGCTGCACTTAATGAACCATCTCTTAGTGCTACAACAATATCTTTAACACCACTATCTTTAAGATTTAATGCATGAGCATGTCCTTGACTACCATAGCCAAAAATAGCAATTTTTTTATTTTTAATTAAATCTACATCTGCATCTTTTTCATAAAACATTTTCATATTCTCTCTCCTTTTAAATTAATTAAATATTTTAGCGCCTCTTGTCATCGCAACAGCCCCGGTTCTAGAAGCGCTTATAAGTCCCCAAGGTTTTAATTTTTTGCTTATTTTATCAATTTCTCTTCTAAGAGCAGTTATTTGAATAACTTTAGATGTTTTAGTTTCATCTAAAACAACTAAATCAAATTTTTTACAGGCACTTAAACATTTTTCCATTTTCTTTTTGTTTCCAGTAATTTTAAATAATGCCATTTCTTTAAATATAACATTTTTATCTTCTCTTTTAAATTCAGCAACTTTATGCACAGGCACTAATTTAGCTAATTGAAGTTTGATTTGATCAATTACTTGGGGTGTCCCTGTTGTAACAATTGTAATTCTAGAAATATTTTTAACCGCATCTACCTCTGCTACTGCTAAAGATTCAATATTGTATCCCCTGCCAGAAAATAGTCCAACAACTCTTGCAAGTACACCGGCCTCATTATCAACCCAAACTACAAATATATATGTATCGGATTTCTCTCTTTTAGTCGGAATGCTATAAGCTGATTTTGATTTTGGCATTATAATTAAACTAAGGCTTTGCCTTTACCCTTGATTTTGTTCTCTTCCTGATCATTGGGCCCTAAGATCATCTGATTATGAGGTTTTCCTGAAGGTATCATTGGGAAACAATTTTCATTAGGATCAACGTGACAATCAAAAATAACCGGACCTTTGTAATCTATCATTTCTTGAATTTTCTCGTCTAACTCAGACGGGTTTTCTGCTTTAATTCCTTTGCAGCCGTAAGCTTCAGCCATTTTTAAAAAATCTGGAAGTGCTTCAGAGTAACTCTCTGAATAGTTTTTTTCATGTAAAAGCTCTTGCCATTGTCTAACCATTCCCATGTACTGGTTGTTCAAAATAAAGATTTTAATTGGTAGGTTATATTGAACTGCTGTGGACATTTCTTGCATTGTCATTAATACAGAGGCCTCACCAGCAATATCAACTACTAACTTTTCAGGGTGTGCAATTTGCACTCCTACTGCTGCTGGTAACCCATAGCCCATTGTGCCTAAACCTCCAGATGTCATCCATCTATTTGGTTTATTAAATTTGTAATGTTGTGCCGCCCACATTTGATGTTGACCGACTTCAGTTGTCACATAAGTATCTTTATCTTTTGTTAACTCATACAATCTTTGAACTGCATGTTGAGGCTTGATGCTATCATTGCTGTTGACAAAATTAAGAGAGTCTTTGCCTCTCCATTTTTGTATTTGTTCCCACCACTTAGCAATATTTGATTTATTAGATTTGTTGTGGCCATTTTTTTTCTTCAATATTGTTTTGTTTACTTTACCGATTACTTTCGTAACATCACCTACTATAGCAAGATCAACTTTAATAATTTTATTTATAGACGAAGGATCTATATCAATATGAACTTTTTTTGAGTTTGGCGAAAATTCATCTATTTTTCCAGTGATACGATCATCAAATCTTGCACCAATATTTATTAAAAGATCACAATCATGCATAGCATTGTTGGCTTCATAAGTTCCATGCATACCTAACATTCCAAGGAATTGATTGTCATCACCAGGATATGCACCTAAGCCCTGAAGAGTGGAAGTGATTGGAAATCCTGTTAATTCGACAAACTCTCTTAATGCATCACTTGCCTTAGGGCCTGAATTAATTACTCCTCCACCACTATAAATTACTGGTTTTTTAGCATTTTTTAATAAATCAATTAGTTGATCTATTTGTTTTTGAGAAAATTTATTATTTGATTTTCCATTCAATTTTTTTTCTTTTTTTGGTTTTTTATATTTGGTTTTTGCAAATTGAATATCTTTTGGAATATCAACTAAAACAGGACCTGGTCTTCCTGTGGTTGCAACTTTAAATGCTTCATGCATTATTTCTGATAAATCATTTATATCTTTTACCAACCAATTATGTTTTGTGCAGGGCCTAGTAATACCAGTAGTATCACATTCTTGAAATGCGTCAGTTCCGATTAAATGTGTTGGAACTTGACCAGAGATACAAACCAAAGGAACCGAATCCATATATGCATCTGTTAACGCTGTAACAACATTGGTTGCACCAGGTCCAGACGTAACTAAAACAACTCCAGGCTTACCAGATGATCTCGCATATCCTTCAGCAGCATGACCAGCACCTTGTTCATGTCTCACCAATATATGTTTAATAGAAGTATGATTTTTAAGCTCATCATAGATTGGTAAAACTGCTCCACCAGGATATCCAAAAATATGTTCCACCTTTTGATCTTCAAGGCATTTAAAAACAATTTCTGCTCCTGTGTATAATTTTGGCATTTCGCAATCTAGCTGAAGTTGTGCTGATTGGTCAAGTTTTGATTGAGATATTTAAATTTTTTTTAAAAAATTATTTAACTCATTCGGTTTTAATTTTAGCCAACTATTCATGTTGCCTCTTGCCCATGTGCTTTGTCTTTTAGCGTATTGCCTAGTTTTTATTGATATATTTTCAATAATATCTTCCAGTTCTTTTTCATTATTTAGGTATTGTTTGATTTCATTGATACCAATGGCCTTATTAACACTTTTGTCTTTTTTGACCTTTGATTTGATAAAATTTTTTACTTCTTTAATCGCTCCATTTTTAATCATTTCCTTGGATCTGAGATTAATTCTCTCAATCAATTCCAAACGAGGAAAGTCAATATAAATTTTACAAAAATCACTTTTTTTAAAATTAGATTTAGTATTTTTATACCATTCATGAATTGATTTCTTGGTATATAATTTTACTTCATAGGCTCTTATGGATCTATGCGAATCTGTTTGATTAATTTTATTTTTAGAAGCTGGGTCAAGTTTTAAAAGTTTATTATAAAATTGTTTTTGGCCTATCTTTAAATGATGTGCTCTTATTTTATTTCTAAACTTGATTGGTATGTTTGGAATTTTTACAAGTCCTTCAGTTAATGCCTTAAAATATAAACCTGTACCTCCTACAAGGATTGGTGTTTTTTTTCTTTTTTTTATTTCTTCAATTTTTTTGAAAACTAATTTCAACCAATTCCCAGTTGAAAAATTTTTCTTTACATCATGAAAGCCATATAGGTGGTGTCTTATTTTTTGATATTTTTTTTGATCTGGTCTTGCTGAAAGAATCTTTAATTGCTTATAAACCTGTATGCTATCTGCATTTATAATTTCTCCATTTACTTTTTTGGCAAGGTTAATAGCAAAACTTGATTTTCCTGAAGCAGTTGGTCCAGAAATTAATATAATCTTGGACTTAAAATCCATGATTAGTCTAACTTAATTCCAATATATCTTCTCTGATTTTGATTGTTATAAATTGCAAGCAATATTGTTTTTTGATTTGAGTTTAAAACTTGCTTGGTAATTTGTTTTAAATCATCAATAGATTTTATTCTTTCTTTTTGAGCCTCGACTATAATACTATTCACCTCAATTGAGCCAGCTAAAGGACTATTATTTTGAATGCTCGTGATCACAAGTCCAGTAGTTTGATTTGGAAGTTTACGATTTTTTATATCTTTTTTATTAAGTGATCTTACAGTTATTTTTAAATCTTCAATTTGATCAGTAGTATCTACTGTTTTTTGTTTTTCACTAACTTTAAAATCTTCAGATGTTTCAAGTCTTCCTAAGAGAACATTTTTTATAATTTCTTTTTTGTCTCTCCATATTTTAACTTCAACATTTTTACCAACTTGTGTCCTAGCAACTATTGCCGGTAGTTCTTTCATTTGATTAATTCTTTCACCATTAAATTCTAAAATAATATCGCCAGCTTTTATTCCAGCTTTTTCTGATGGACTGTTCTCTGCAACACTTGCAACTAAAGCTCCTCTTGGTTTGTCTAATTTTTCAACCTCTGCAATTTCTTTAGTGACATCTTGTATTCTTACACCCAACCATCCTCTTTTAGTTTCTCCAAACTCTATCAGTTGATTGATTACAATTTGAGCACTGTTTGATGGAATTGAAAATCCAATACCAATTGAACCGTTTCGACCTAAAATAGCTGTATTAATCCCTATAACATTTCCTTCCATATCAAACAAAGGTCCACCAGAATTTCCTGAATTAATTGATGCATCGGTTTGTATGAAATCTTCGTATCTAGACAGTCCAATTGATCTGTTTCTTGCTGAAATAATTCCAGCTGTAACTGTGCCCCCTAAACCAAATGGATTTCCAATTGCAATCACCCAGTCACCTATTCTAGCTTTATTGGAATCTCCAAAGGAAACAGGTATAAACTTTTCATCCGTTTCTAATTGTAAAACAGCTATATCCATTAATGGATCTGCGCCTAAAACTTTTGCCTTAAACTCTTGATCACCATTTACTCTAACAATTATGTCGTCTGCATCTTGGATTACATGATTGTTAGTTATAACAATTCCTTTTTCATCAACTATAAATCCAGATCCTAATGCAGCTGATTGTCTTTCTTGAGGATCTCCAAACTCTTTAAACATGTCTCCAAATGGTGATCCTGGAGGAAATTGAAATGGAAGTGGATTAGATTTTGTAACTACGGTTGTTGATGTCGAAATGTTTACAACAGATGGCATTAATTTTTCAGCAAGATCAGCAAATGACTCTGGAACAGGCTTAGAATAAGATTGTTTTAAAAAACCAAAAGATAGAATGATAGTTACAAAGATAATTTTGAATTTTGTCATTTTAACTTTTTATATAGTAAATAATTATAAATCCTATAATTGCAAAGATAAGTCCTCCAGATCTCAATTGACTATCTTTCACAAGTTCCAATTTTTTTAACATATTTTTCATTTTTGCTGGAAATATGGCATATAAAATTCCCTCAATGAATAAGAATAAACCAAAAGCTATAACTAGCTCATTCATTTAAAGATTATTGTTGGATTTCAGGTTTTATGTTTCCAAAAAATTTGAAGAATTCACTATCAGGGGATAAAATTAGAGAAGTTTCTCCTCCAATTAACGCCTTTTCATATGCCTGCATTGCTCTATAAAATGCAAAAAATTCAGGATCTTGACCAAAGGCATCAGCAAAGATTTTGTTTCTCAAACCATCACCTTCCCCTTTCATAATCTCTGATTGTTTTTGGGACTCTGCTAAAATAACTGTTACTTCTTTATCTGCAGTTGAAGTTATAGTAACTGCCATTTCTGCACCTTTTGCTCTAAATTCTTTTGCTTCTCTTTCCCTCTCTGTTTGCATTCTTCGATAAATTGCATCACTGTTTGCTTGTGGAAGATCAGCTCTTTTAATTCTTACATCTACAATTGTAATTCCAAAATTTTTAGCTTCATTATTTACACCTTCTTTAATCAAAGACATTTGTTTTGATCTATCTTGAGATAGTAATGTTTGTAATTCTTCTTGACCTAAAACATTTCTAATTCGTGAGTTTATAATTGTAGATAATCTTGATCTCGCAACTCTTTCATCTCCAACAGAAATATAAAATTGCAACGGATCAACTATTTTAAATCTTGCAAATGCATCAACAATTAAACGTTTTTGATCAGAGGCAATTACTTCCTCTGGAGGTGTATCCAAGTTTAATATTCTTTTATCTAGATAAACAACATTTTGAATAAATGGAATTTTAAAATTTAGTCCTGGTTTAGTTATTATTCTTTTTGGATCACCAAATTGGAGAATGATAGCTTGATTAACTTCTTTAACGATAATTACTGACAAAAATGCTAAAATACCTAATGCAATAATTAATCCACCTAAAATTTTTCCAGTTTTCATTTAATTAGTCACTTTCTTTTTACTTAATTCAGGAAGTGGTAAGTAAGGAACTACACCTGAACCTGCATTTTTTTCAATAATTACTTTATCAATATCAGCTAAAACTTTTTCCATTGTCTCTAAATACATTCTTTCCTGTGTTACTACTTTTGCATTTTTATACTCATTATATATGGATACAAATCTACTAGCTTCACCTTCTGCTTTAGCTACAACCTCTTTTTTATAAGCTTCAGCAGCTTGTAATATTTTTTGGCCTTCCCCTCTAGCTCTTGGGATAACATCATTTGCATAAGCCTCAGCTTCATTTTTAGATCTTTCCATATCAGCTCTTGCAGCCTGTACATCTCTAAAAGCGTCAATTACTTGATCTGGTGGGTCAGCTTTCTGCGTCTGCACTTGTGTAATTTGAATTCCACTCTCATAATCATCTAAAATATTTTGAATAATTTCTTGTGTTTCAACCTCAATTTTAGATCTACCTTCTGTTAAAATTGGTTGAATATCACTTTTTGCAATAACCTCTCTCATTGCTGTTTCTGCTGCAGCTTTAACTGTTCCTTCAGGGTCTTGGATTTTAAATAAAAAATTGCCTGCATCTTTAATTACCCAAAATACAGAAAAATCTATGTTAACAATATTCTCATCACCTGTTAGCATTAAACTTTCTTGTGGAACATCTGCAACACCACCACCAGTAGAGAAACCGCTATCTCTCTCAGATCTAAATCCAATATCTATTCTATTAACTTTGGTGACCTTTGGTGTAAGTACATTTTCTACAGGAAAAGGTACGTGATAATTTAATCCTGGTTGAGTAGTTTTAATAAACTTACCAAATCTTAGTACAACACCTTGTTCGTCAGGGAGAACTCTATAAAGTCCACTCGCCAACCAAACAAAAGCTAAAACTAATAATATTAACACGATTGATTTACCTCCTGATGATTTCCCACCAGGTAAAAATTTTTTAATTTTATCTTGAATTTCTTTTATGATTTCATCAATGTTCGGAGGTCTTGGACCTCTACCTGATCCATTATTACTTCCGCCACCTGGAGGTGATCCCCATGGGCTTCCACCTCTTCCTCTAAAATCATCTGACATATGTCGAAGTATATAGTGTCTTTATTATAAAAAACAAGTAATGATAGTTATATGTCGGATAAAAAGCCTGAACTTAGTGCCGCAATGAAACAGAAACTTGAGCCTAAAAAATTCACAAAAAATCCAATATTAGGAACCAAATTTACAATCGCAATTTCAAGCGCAAAGGGTGGGGTTGGAAAATCTACTTTTGCTACAAATTTAGCTTTAGCCCTAAAACAAATTGGATGTAAAGTAGGATTATTAGATGCTGACATTTATGGTCCTTCAATTCCCAAAATGTTCAATATTAGTGAAAAACCAAAAAGTGATGGTCAAAAATTAGAACCTATTGTCAAATATGATATACAATGTATGTCAATTGGTTTCTTAGCCGACCAACAGACACCAATGATATGGCGTGGACCAATGGTTACAAGCGCAATTAAAACTTTTACTCAAAAAGTTAATTGGAAAGATTTAGATTTTATAGTTGTTGATATGCCACCTGGCACTGGAGATACACAATTAACTTTTTCACAAGAAATAAAAATGGATGGTGCAATAATCGTTTCTACCCCGCAGGAAGTTGCTCTTTTAGACGTCAAAAGAGGTATAAAAATGTTTGATAAACTTGGGGTAAAAATCTTAGGGTTAGTAGATAATATGAGTTTTTTTATTGGAGATGATGGTAAAAAATATAAAATATTTGGCGAAGGGGGTGTTAAAAAAACTGCCGAAGAATTTCAAAAAGAATTTTTAGGTGAAATACCAATTAATCCTGAAGTGGGGAAAACTTCAGATGAAGGAAAACCCTTAGTTGAGGCAAATCCAGATCACGAGATTTCAAAAATATATTTGGATTTTGCTAATAAAATTAAATCAACTTATCTTTAAGATCAAAGGCAATCATTAGCTCATTCCACTCTCTTTTTGAAAGACCTGAGCTATCTACGTCTACATTTTCACCTTTAATAAGTTTTTGTATAATTAATTTTCCTTTAGCTGAAACTTCTGTGCCTCCAACTCTATAATCCATAAAAGCTTCATAAGTTATAGGAACCCATTTTTTCACAGTATCCAACATTATATCTGCGTAAACTCTAATTTCATATTGTGCATGACTATCAGCTCTTAATCTTAAGAAATTCATTAAGTTTAATAAATCAGTTTTCCAATACCATTGTGTATAAGTATTTAAAGTCAAATTCATTCTTGCAAGTTCTCTTGCTAAGCCTTTTTTATTTTCATCTATAGTTGAACCATCAAATCTTTCATTAAGCATTGTTTCGTAATTGTCGTAAGTTCTCTCAGCATCACTTTTTAAAAGTTCTAAAACTTCTTCTGCTTGTTTGCCCTCCAACACATCTCCTCTACCTTGCCTATTACTGGTAGATTGAGTAGCTAAGTTTTCTTGCGTGGGTAAGTAAAATTCTTTATCTAAAATAGAATATCTTGCAGAGTATTCATTAACATTGGCAGTTCTGTGTCTAATCCATTGTCTAGCAATAAATATTGGTAACTTTATATGGTATTTTATTTCACACATCTCAAATGGAGTGCTGTGCCAATGCCTCATTAAATATTTGATTAATCCTTTATCAGTTGAAACTTGCTTAGTTCCTTTTCCATATGAAACTCTTGCAGATTGAACAATTGAAGTATCATCCCCCATATAATCAACTACACGAACAAAACCATGGTCTAAGGCTGGAATTGCCTCGTATAGGACATTTTCAAGTTCTGGTACTGTAACTCTTTTAGTTTGATTGCTTTGAGATTGTTGATTTTTTATTTCTTCTGCTTGTTCTTTGGTAAGTTTCATGATTGTTATTGAATCTGTTGTAATTCCTTTTATATTAATAATGTTGGTTTTCCAACTACGACGATAAACGAATTTCGTAATAACCATTGCGGACGTGGGGGCAGTACCCACCACCTCCACCATTGCAACTTATGGGGGTGAACTAGATTCGACGGATGACTAAAGGCTATTCTTTCGTTCGGGATTGTTCCACCGTAACGGGCTAATTTATAATTGCTAACGAAAGTTATGCACTTGCTGCCTAATTAACTTAGTTAATTAAGCAAACGGGGTCTGGGGCACCTGGCAACAGAACGCCCCTACTCATTTGTTAATTTAGTTTGCAGTATCAACGTTATTTAAAAAATACAACCGAGTTGGTCGTTGTGTAGTCGTTATTTTTTATATCCTAAAATATTCCCTTATCTATAGCTTTTAAAACAAGAGATTTGTAATTGTAGTTTCGATGTACTGTATGGGTATAAACAATTCTATTATCATCAAAATTGATCAGCAATGCAATCCCACCATATCCATCCATACCCATCACCGTATCACTGATGCCAGGATAATTGGTGTGAAAAAAACCTGCATAAGATTTTGAATAACCATCACCAAACCCTATATTTTGGCCCTTTGAAATACTATTTGCGTAAACATCTTTGAGATAATTTCCTATGCATGTGCCACTGTTCCAATCATTCAAGATAGCTATGCCAATTCTTAATGTATCGTATCGTGTTGCTTTAAAATTTGCTTGTATAACACCCTTTGATTCATCTCCAACACCATTAAACTCTAGCCTACCAGCAAGACCAACATGATCTTTTAGGACGTTATTAATAAATGAAGAAAATTTATGACCAGTTTTAAACGATATATAATTCATCGCTACATTGGCAGGAAGTTGTCCATAGCTAAAAAGTTTTTTTGAAGCTTTACTATTTGCTAATTCAGTTTTAGCAATACTAGCAATATTTGTATCACCCACGTTTCTTCCTGAACTCAAGATATTATCTCGAACATATTTTTGATCACCCATACTGGCGTTGATAACATCTTGTACTGTAGCTGTTTCAAGCAATGTTCCTTGCACGATTGGCCAATCAGCCAAAGTTGATGATAAAGAATCAATGTAACCTTCACAGATCGCATGACCCATGAGGTAACCACCTAAACTTTTGCCTAAAGACATGCTGTATATCATCGTGTCATTATCTATCAAATCTCCAAATCTTTCAGGGGGAGATAGCTGATCAATAACAATCTCTCCATCTTCATACATTAAATAACTAATTAGACCTGTCGACTGCATCTTCTTAATAATCTTTTTTATGATCTTTGGTTCTTTATGAAGATTAAATTTTAAAGCATTTGGTTCAGAGGATGGATTGGTGTAAAACTGATTACTTCTCCCTCTTTTGTTGTAAGCAAAAAAATGGTATCTCAATGTCTCAAGATTTGGACGTTTATAATCCCCAGGAATTTGTTTATTTTTCCATGTTTTAACTTTTGGTGATTTTAAAGGATTTTCTTTATTTTCTAATGTTTTAACTTTAGATGATTTCAAAGTTTCTGGTTCATCACACTTATTGTAATACCAATGGTTACTATATTTGGGAAATGATTTACATTTTTCACTCTCTGCAAAAGCTTTAGTGCTCAACAACAAGCCAAGAACCACGATGCCTAAAAGCTTTTTCATGATCCAAGGTTATCAAATCCTATACCCTGTGACGACCAGATTTTTGGTCAGCATTTGGTCGGCATTATTCTATAATTTGTGTGATTTGATTATTGCTGATTGTTGCAATATAAGGATTATTGAAACAAAGTTCAGGGCACCTGGCAACAGAACGCCCCTAGATTAAAAAAATTATTTTTTTAATTCAGCTTGTGCTGCTGCTAATCTAGCAACTGGAACTCTATAAGGAGAACAAGATACATAATTAAGTCCTGCTTTCACACAAAAAGAAATACTTTTGGGATCACCACCATGCTCTCCACATATGCCTAGTTTTATCTTTTTGTTTTGGCTCTTTCCTTTTGCAACAGCGATCTCAACTAAATCTGAGACCCCTTCATCTATAGATACAAAAGGATCAATAGAAAAAATTTTATTTTCTAAGTAATCATTTAAAAATTTTCCACTATCGTCTCTGCTTATTCCAAAAGTAGTTTGTGTTAAATCATTCGTACCAAAACTAAAGAATTCTGCATGTTTTGCTATTTCATCTGCCTTAATAGCTGCTCGAGGTAGCTCGATCATTGTTCCAACTATAAAGTCTATTTTTAATTTATTTTCTTTTTGTACCATTCTTGCTATACTTTTAACTAATTCTCTCATTACTTTAATTTCGGTCTCTGTGGAAACTAGTGGAATCATTATTTCGGGAAAAGCTGACTTAATTTTATTTTTTTTAAGCTCACATAATGCTTCAAAAATTGCTCTACATTGCATCTCATATATTTCAGGAAATGATATGGCTAACCTGCAACCTCTATGACCTAGCATTGGGTTTTGTTCATGAAGTTCTTCTATTCTTGTTTCAACCTCATTTACCGAGAGATTAACAATTTCTGCTAATTCACTAATTTCTTTTTTTGTTCTTGGTAAAAATTCATGTAGAGGAGGATCTAACAATCTTACCGTAACTGGTAAGCCATTCATAATCTTAAAAATTTCAGTAAAATCTTTTTTTTGATATGGTAAAAGTTTATCCAAAGCTTTAGCTCTGTCCTCTTTAGTTTTAGAAAGAATCATTTCCCTTACAGATAAAATTCTCTCTTCATCAAAAAACATGTGCTCAGTTCTACAAAGTCCAATACCTTCAGCACCAAAATCTTTTGCAGTTTTAGTGTCTTTAGGAGTTTCTGAATTTGTTCTTACATTTACTTTTCTATAACTATCGGCCCAAGACATTAATTTTGAAAAATCACCGGACATTTCTGGCTTAACAGTTGCAACACTGCCTTCAATTATTCTTCCTGTTGATCCGTCTATTGTTATAATATCTCCCTCTTTAATTTCTACTGATGATGTTTTAAAAGACTTACTTTCATAATTGATATCAATTTCACTCGATCCAGAAACGCAAGGTCTGCCCATTCCTCTTGCTACAACAGCTGCATGACTTGTCATCCCACCTCTTGCAGTTAATATACCTTTAGCTGCATGCATTCCTTGTATGTCTTCAGGAGAAGTTTCTACTCTAACTAATATTGTGTCCTGCATCATTGAAGTTAGCCTTTCTGCTTCTTCCGATGTAAATACAACTTTTCCACTAGCAGCACCCGGTGAAGCAGGTAAGCCATTTGCAATTACATTTGTCGAGCTTTTTTCATCTAGTGTGGGGTGGAGAAGTGT
This sequence comes from uncultured Pelagibacteraceae bacterium, assembly GCA_902517175.1. GTDB lineage: Bacteria > Pseudomonadota > Alphaproteobacteria > Pelagibacterales > Pelagibacteraceae > Pelagibacter. Next base: position 56,887 of record CABYBM010000001.1, read on the forward strand.
ATCAAGTGAATGTGGATCAATTCTTAGTACAGCCTCTTTTTTTGAGATTAATTTTTCTTTAACCATATCAACTGCAATCTTGACTGCAGATTTAGCTGTTCTTTTCCCAGATCTGGTTTGAAGCATCCACAGCTTTTTATTTTCAACTGTAAACTCTACATCTTGCATATCTCTGTAATGCTTTTCTAATTTTTTTAGTATCTTATGAAGTTCTTTATAAACTTTAGGCATAGACTCTTCCATAGATGGAGCTTTAACTTTTGCATTTTGTCTAGCTTTTTTAGTTATGTATTGTGGTGTTCTTGTACCAGCTACAACATCCTCTCCTTGTGCATTAATTAGATACTCTCCATAAATTTCGTTTTCACCATCTGACGGATTTCTTGTGAAAACAACACCAGTTGCACAGTCATCTCCCATGTTTCCAAAAACCATGGACTGAACATTAACTGCTGTGCCCCAGTCTGAAGGTATATGATTTAATTTTCTGTAGACTTTTGCTCTCTTGCTATCCCAAGATAAAAATACTGCACTGATTGCTCCAAATAATTGTTCATTTACATTTTGTGGAAAATCTTCATTCGCTTTTTCTTTTACTGTTCTTTTAAAATCTTCAATTAGTCCGTCCCAATCTTTTTCATCTAAATCTGTATCTAATAAAACACCTTTAGTGAGTTTATAATTTTCAATTAATTCTTCAAAATGATAACCTTCTACACCCATGACCACATTGCTATACATTTGTATAAATCTTCTATAGCTGTCTTTAGCAAACCGGCCGTTATGGGTTTTTAACGCTAAAGCTTTAACCGTTTTATCGTTTAATCCTAAATTTAAAATTGTATCCATCATACCAGGCATAGAAACTCTAGCTCCAGATCTTACTGACAGTAATAATGGATTTTTTAAATCACCAAATTTTTTTAAAACTTCTTTTTCAACAGTATTTAATTCTTTTTTTATTGACGTGATTATACTTTTATTAAGTTTTTTTTTATCTTTATAAAATAAATCACATACTTTTGTAGAAATTGTAAATCCAGGTGGAACTGGCAATCCCATCCGACCCATCTCAGAGAGATTGGCGCCTTTTCCGCCCAAAAAATTTTTTGGTGTTTTAATTTTTTTGCTGTCTTTAGATTTGAAATTTAGAATTAGTTTTTTCATTTTAAGGAGTTTACTAGTGAAAAATTAACATAGTTGTTGAAGGTTATACATAAGATTTGAATAAGTTGTAGTCTATTCTTTCGAATACCTGGATCAACGTCATTAACTATTACATTGTCAAAAAATTCGTTAATTACTTTTTTTGCATCTAATAAATTATTTAGACTCTGAGAATAAACTTCATCCTTATTAATCGAGGAAAAATATTTCTTTAAATCATTTATTTTTTTAAACAAATTTTTCTCAAATTCTGTCTGAAAAATGCTAGGGTCAGTTGTATTTGAAAGATCAAAATTCTTTCCTTTTAGCTCACTTTCTAAAATATTTGAAGCTCTTTTATAACTTGAAATAATTTCGTATCCGTCTGATTTAGAAATTATTTTGTCTAGACATCTTGCCTTTTCAAAAATTATTACAGGTTGGTCTAAGGTGTGTGAACTGACAGATGCTTGGATAATGTCATTTCGAATATTTTCTTCTTTCATGTAAAATTTTAGTCGGTCCATTAAAAATTCAGAAAGTTCTTTTTGTAAAAGTTTATTTTCAAATTTGAAACCTTGATCTGCGTAAAGCTTTGCTGAATGATTGATCAAATCTTTTATTTTAATATGATTTTTATTTTCAACAATTATTCTTATTACTCCTAAAGCTATTCTTCTAAGACCAAAAGGGTCTTTCGAACTCGTTGGCTTTTCATTAATTCCAAAAAAACCGACAAGAGTATCTATTTTGTCTGATAGTGCTAATGCTATACTAAAAGGTTTTTTGGGAACCTTGGACCCAGAACCTAAGGGTAAATATTGTTCACTTATTGATAGTGCCACATCTTTGTCAAAACCTTGTGCCTCAGAAAAATAACCACCCATAATTCCTTGAAGCTCAGGAAATTCACCTACCAGTTCAGATAATAAATCGACTTTGGAAATTGAAGCTGATAACTCCACTTTTTCTTTGCTAATTAATAGTTCATCAGAAAGCATTCCTCCGAGCTTTCTCATTCTTTGAACTTTATCAAAATAACTTCCCAATCCTTTAAAATAATTCATAGATTTTAAATTCGAGACTTGTTTTACTAAGTTTTGAGATTTATCTTTTTGCCAAAAGAATTCTGCATCAGTAAGTCTCGCCTCTACTACTCTCTCGTTGCCTAGCTTTATTAACCCTTTTAGATCTTTTTTGTTTGAAACAACTAAAAATTCATTAGTAATATTTCCTTTATTATCAAAAGTAGGGAAATATTTTTGATGGTATTGCATAGTGATTATTAATATCTCTTTGGGTATTTTTAAAAACTTTTTATCGAACTGACAAACAAGAATATTAGGCTGATCTATTAAATCAACAACTTCTTCCAATAACTTTGGATTTTGGTTTATAATAATATTTTTCTTTTTTAAAATTAAATTAAATTTTTTTTGTATAATTTTTTTTCTTTCAATTGGATCAATTGTTATTTGTTCCTTTTTAAAGAAATTTTTATATTCCTTAAAATTAGAAAATTTTTTTCTCTTTTCCTCAAAATCTTTATCTATAAAGGTTAAATTAGATGACTGAATGTGATGAAACTTAAAAATTAATGTTTTTTTATTAAATATTGCCAAAATGGATTTCAATGGTCTACCCCAATTTAATGCGAAATCCCCCCAGCGCATTGATTTTTTCCATTGAATTTTATTTAATATTTTTGGAACAAACTCCTCTAATAATTCATGGGTATAAAGTTTTTTTGATTTTGTTTTAAAGAAGAAAAAGTTACCTTTTTCTGTTTCTTTTTTATAAAGATTTTGTTTTAAAATTTTATTTGATCGTATAAAGCCCTCGATAGCTAAATCTGGCGCTTTTGTACTTGGACCTTTAATTTCCTCAGATTTCATAACTACTTGTTTTTGAACCCCTTCAAATAATATCACCAATCTATTTGGGGTTGAGTAGGAAGAGCTTCTTTTAAATGAAATGAATTTTTCTCCAAAAAAATCATTGAAAGATTTTAATAGGTTTTCTCTTAAATTTTTTTGCAGACTGGCAGGTATTTCCTCACTAAATAATTCTAAAAAAAACTCAGACATTTTTAATTTTGACTATCTATCCAAATACCAGCAGCAGATTTAGTAATATCACGAATTCTTCCAATGTAACCTGCTCTTTGTGCAACACTTATTGCTCCCCTGGCATCTAAAACATTAAACACATGGCTTGCTTTTAAACATTGATCATACGCAGGTAGTGAAACTTTTTTTTCAACTAAAGATTTTGCTTCTAACTCATGCATATCAAACATTTTGAATAATTGTTCAACATTGGCATACTCAAAATTATACGCAGAAAACTCTTTTTCAGCCTGATGAAAAACCTCTCCGTATTTAATATTCTCATCATTCCACAACAAATCATAAACATTTTTTTGTTGCTGAGTAAACATGCAGATCCTCTCTAAACCATAAGTAATCTCTACAGAAACTGGTTTACATTCGTAACCTGCCATCTGTTGAAAGTAAGTGAATTGAGTAATCTCCATTCCATCACACCAAACTTCCCAACCTAAACCAGCCGCACCTAATGTGGGACTTTCCCAGTCATCTTCTACGAATCTTATATCATGATGATTGTGATGAATTCCAATTGCAGTAAGACTATTTAAATATAACCTTTTTATATTTTCAGGAGACGGTTTAATCAAAACTTGAAACTGATAATAATGTTGAAGTCTATTAGGATTTTCACCATATCTACCATCTGTTGGTCTTCGGGATGGCTGGACATAAACGGCTTTCCATGGATTTGTACCTAATGATCTGAGGGTCGTAGCAGGATGGAACGTACCAGCTCCAACTTCCATATCGTATGGTTGAAGAATAATACATCCTTGTTTGCTCCAAAATTTTTGAAGATTTAAAATGGTTTCTTGAAAGGTTTGAAATTTTGGTTTTTTATTTTTATTTTTAGAAACCATATCTTTGCCAGATTGACCTCTCATCTAAAATATTTGCAAATTGATCTATTTGATTAGAGGAAGAAAGTTTTTGACTTAACCAACCTTTAGTCTTTTCAAATTTTTTAATTATTACATCATCTCCATATTTATCTTTCAAAATTTCATGAGCGTTTCCTATTCCATCTACTAATCCTAATGTTTTCGATTTACTACCTGACCAAAATTCTCCTGAAAAAAGTTCAACATCAGATTTTTTTAATTTAGTACCTCTACTTTTTTCAACAACATCAATAAAGTCTTTATGTAAGTCTAACTGAATTTTTTTAAGTCTCTCTATATCTTCATTTTTTTCTTCAAGAAAAGGATCAAGGGTACTTTTATTTTTACCAGCTGTATGAACTCTTCTTTCAACACCAATTTTTTTTATTAGTTCTGTAAAACCAAATGATGAATAGATAACTCCAATAGATCCAATAATAGAACTTGAGTTTGCATAAATTTCGTCCCCAGCACATGCTATAAGATAACCCCCGGAAGCAGCGACATCCTCCGCAAATACTATTACCTGCTTATTATTTTTTTTAGCTTGCTGTCTTATAAAGCTATATATCAGATGAGATTGAACAGGTGATCCTCCTGGTGAATTTATAGTAATTGCAACACATTTGGATTTTTTCAATGAAAAAGCTTTTTTTATTAACTCTTCATGACCAGCAAAGTCTATCCCTTGTTTAAATTTTCCTGCATTTCCAATTACACCACTTAGCTTTAGATGAGCTACTATTTTTTTCTTTTTAAAAAAAGAGAACATAAATATTTCTTATAGAATTATTAATTGAATATAAAGACTACTTATAATTGAAGAATAAGGTGCGTCAATTGATAAGTAATAAATAAAAGTTAATTATACTAGTTTAAATTTAATATGGGATCAGTCGTACAGCTCAGAAATCAGATAAATAATTCTTATTTTCAATTAAAGGATTCTCTTGAAGATAAGCTTATTTTAACTGAGGAAAAAATTAAAACTAAATTAATTAGTGATGTAGAGCTAGTTCAAAAAATGACGGACTATCACTTAAAAACTGGTGGTAAAAGGCTGAGAGCATTATTAACTCTAGGAACTGCAAAATTATGTGGCTATACAAAAGGTTCGAGAGATGTGAACTTGGCTGCATGTGTTGAATTGATACATAGTGCAACTTTAATGCATGATGACGTTATAGATGAAGGTGTTTTTAGGAGAGGAAAAGCAACTTTAAATAAAGTTTGGAATAATCATTCGTCAGTTTTAGTAGGTGACTATTTGCTAAGTAGATGTTTTGAGATGATGGTTGAAGATGGTAATATAGAAATTCTTAAATTATTATCATCTACCTCATCTAAAATAGCTCAAGGAGAAGTTTTGCAGCTTCAACATAAAGGTGAAGTTGATATGTTAGAAGAGACCTATTTAAAAATTATTTCTGCAAAAACAGCTGAGTTGTTTGCAGCAGCTACAAAAGTTGGTGCAATTTTATCTGATAATAATAAAAAAGAAAAAGATGCACTTGAATTTTATGGTAGAAATCTTGGACTTACTTTTCAAATTGCTGATGATACACTTGATTATAATGCTGAACTTAAATTATTTGGAAAGAAAATAGGACAAGATTTTTTTGAAGGAAAAATTACACTTCCAATAATTTTACTTTATCAAAAATTAGGTGTAGGTGAAAAAAATAACTTAATTAATATTTTTAATAAAGATACTAGAGATAAAGGTGATTTAGATAAAACAATTGCATTAATGAATAAACACAAAATTATTAATGAGTGCTACCAGAAAGCACAACATTATATTAATCTTGCCTCAAATTCATTGAGTGTTTTTAAGGATACTAAAGAGAAAGAAATTTTAAAAAAACTAACAACATTTAGCTTATCTAGAAATTTTTAAGGGCTTAAAAGAGATCTGGTCCATTGTCCTTTAGAACTTTTTTTATATTTTAATCTTTCATGAATTCTATTATCTCCATCCAGCCAGAATTCAATACTTGAGGGGGATAAGTTCCATCCTGACCAATAATTTGGTCGTGGAACCTTATTCTTATCTGTATATTTTTTCTTATATTCTTCGATAGAATTATTTAATTGATCTCTATTTTTTAATTCTTTGCTTTGTTTAGATGCCCATGCTCCAATCCTGCTATCATAACTCCTTGAATTATAATAATCATCTGCAACTTCATTCGGTACCAATGAAACTGTGCCACTAACTCTAATTTGTCTTAGTAAACTTTTCCAATGAAAGCACATAGCTACATTTGGATTTTGTTTTAGCTCATGTCCTTTTTGACTATCCAAATTTGTATAAAATACAAATCCATTTTTATTAAAGTCTTTTAATAAGACCATTCTTACAGATGGAACGTTATTTTTGCTTGATGTTGCTAACGCTGCTGCGTTTGGGTCGTTTGGCTCAGTTTTTTTTGCCTCTTCCATCCAAGTATCAAATAAATGGATTGGATCATTTAAATCCAGAAAACAACTATTAAGCCCAAGTGAGTTTTTTTGATTCATAATTTAAACAAAATAATCTATATAATATAAATAATGTCATTTAATACATTTGGAAAGCTATTTCGTTTCTCTACCTGGGGTGAATCTCATGGTCCTGCTATTGGCTGTATCGTTGATGGATGTCCACCAAATATTAATTTAAGTGAAAAAGATATACAAAAAGAACTGGATAAGAGAAAACCAGGACAATCAAAATTTACAACACAAAGAAAAGAGGACGATAAAGTTCAAATATTGTCTGGGGTTTTTGAGGGAAAAACTACTGGCACACCGATATCCTTAATTATTTATAATAAAGATATGAGATCTAAAGATTATGGAAATATTAAAGATAAATTTAGACCTGGACACGCTGACTTTACATACTTCAAAAAATACGGAATTAGAGACTATAGAGGTGGAGGAAGATCATCTGCAAGAGAAACTGCATCAAGAGTTGCAGCTGGTGCAGTAGCTAAGTTGGTCTTACAAAATAAATTAGGTAAAAAATTCAAAGTTGTTGGTGGAGTCACACAATTAGGTATATTGGGGTGCGATACTAACAAATGGAATGACAAAATAATTTCAAAAAATCCATTTTTTTGTCCCGACAAATCGATGATTAAAATTTGGGAAAAATATTTGTTAGGAGTAAGAAAATCTGGATCATCATGTGGTGCAGTGATTGAAATAAGAGCGAGAGGAATTCCAGTAGGATTGGGCGCACCTATTTACTCAAAACTAGACTCTGATATAGCAGCTAGTTTCATGAGTATTAATGCTGTTAAAGGAGTTAATATTGGTACAGGAATGAACTCTGCACAACTAAATGGAGAGCAAAACTCAGATGAAATTTCACAAAAAGGTAAAAAAATAAAGTTTAATTCAAATAATGCTGGTGGAATATTGGGTGGTATTTCAACTGGACAAGAAATTGTTGCTTCATTTGCAGTAAAACCAACATCTTCAATCTTAACAACAAGAAAAACTGTCGATAAATTTGGAAAAAATACAACAATATCTGTTACTGGAAGACATGATCCATGTGTTGGAATAAGAGCTGTGCCTGTTGGTGAGGCAATGATGAATTGTGTTTTATTAGATCACTATCTAATGAACAAAGCTCAGTGTGATTAGAACAATTTAATTTTTTACAACTTTGATAGAATTTTTGTTAAATAAAATATCTAAAATTTTTTTTGAAATTTGAGAAGCATTTAATCCAGCAATTTCATACATCTTATTGGGGGTATCTTGTTCAATAAACTTGTCTGGTAAATTCATTGATCTAAATTTTAGACCTTTGTCAAATATTCCTTTCTCAGCAAGTAAGTTTTTTACATGTGAGCCGAAACCTCCAATTGAACCCTCTTCGATAGTAAATAAAATTTTATGCTCTCTAGCACATTTAATAATTAATTCTTCATCCAAGGGTTTGGCAAACCTTGCATCAATAATAGTAGTTGAAACTCCTTTTTGTTTTAAATGTTCCGCTGCGAGTTTGCATTCTTCAAGTCTTGTGCCCAAGCTTAAAAGACATACTTGGCTACCATTTTGAATTATTCTTCCTTTTCCAATTTCAATTTTTTCTTCTATTGAAGGAAGTTCAACTCCAATACCTACACCTCTTGGATATCTTATTGCACTTGGTCTATCATCAATATCTACTGAAGTATTTATCATTTTAACCAGTTCAGCTTCATCACTTGCAGCCATTACAATAAAATTTGGTAAAGTTGATAAATAAGTAATATCAAATGAACCAGCGTGTGTTGATCCATCAGCCCCAACTAATCCAGCTCTGTCAATTGCAAATCTTACTGGTAAGCTTTGAATAGCTACATCATGAACAACTTGATCGTAAGCTCTTTGTAAAAACGTTGAGTAAATTGCAGCGTAGGGCTTGTATCCCTCTGTTGCCATCCCAGCAGCAAATGTTACAGCATGTTGCTCAGCTATACCAACATCAAACATTCTTTTTGGAAACTCTTTGCCAAAAATGTCCATTCCTGTTCCACCAGGCATTGCTGCTGTTATTCCAACAATTTTACTATCTTTTTTTGCGTGCTTTACAAGAGTATTGGCAAATACTTTTGTATATGAAGGTAAATTAGATCCACTTTTATTCTGTTCGCCAGTGTCTACATTAAATTTGGAAACTCCATGATAATGATCTTTAGCTTCTTCTGCATAACTATATCCTTTACCTTTTTGAGTTTTAATATGTATCATAATTGGACCCTCATGATTTGAGTCCCTTGCATTTTTTAAAATTGGTATAAGAGTTGATAAATCATGTCCGTCAATTGGTCCCACATAATAAAAACCTAATGAATTAAACATAGTACCACCAGTAAATGCAGATCTTAAGAAATCCTCTGCTTTTCCTGCCTTCGCACTAAACCTCTTTGAAAATGCAGAAGTAATTAATTTAATAGTCTCTCTAAAACTAAAATATATTTTTCCAGTCAATAATTTTGCAAGATATGTTCTCATCGCTCCAACAGGTTTTGCGATTGACATATCGTTGTCATTTAAAATAACGATCATTTTTGTTTTTGAAGCACCTGCGTTATTCATTGCCTCATAAGCCATACCAGCACTCATCGCACCGTCTCCTATTACTGCAATTACATTTGAAGATTTGTTTTCCAATTTATTTGCCTCAGCAATACCTAGTGCAGAAGAAATTGATGTTGAACTATGAGCAGCGCCAAAAGGATCATATTCACTTTCAGTTCTTTTTGTAAAGCCTGACAATCCATTACCTTGTCTTAATGTTCTAATCTTATCTTTTCTTCCAGTTAAAATTTTGTGTGGATATGATTGATGTCCTACATCCCAAATTAATTTATCATTCGGTGTATCAAATACATAATGAAGTGCCACAGTTAGTTCTACAACACCCAAACCTGCACCTAAATGACCACCTGTTTGAGATACAGCATCTATCATTTCATTTCTAACTTCATTTGCAACTTTTGGTAAATCCTTTTCAGAAATTTTCCTTAAATCAGATGGGAAATTTATGTCTTTTAAAAATGTGCTTTTGTGTATCATCTATCTCTGCTTAAAATATATTCCAAAGTTTGTTTTATTTTTTTTGAATTAGAACAGTATTTTTGCAATTTTTTGTTAATATTTATAATCAAACTATTACAATATTTAACTGCATTATTATAACCAAGTAAACCAATAAGTGTTGCTTTACCTTTTTTTTGATCTTTTCCTGTTTTTTTACCAGCTATTTTTGAATTTCCCTTATGGTCAATTAGGTCGTCAGAAATTTGAAATAATAAGCCTATATCAGATCCAATATTTTCAAAAAACCTAATCTCTAAATTTTTTTTATTTTTTATTATTGCTGGGGCTGCACAACAAAAACTAAATAACATTCCTGTTTTTTTAATTTCCATATCAATGATCTTATTCCTTGATACTTTTTTTTTCTCATAATCTAAATCTAGGTATTGACCACCCGCTATACCAAGATGTCCTGAGCATTCAGATAATTTTTTTATTAAGTTAACTTTAGTCTTATCAGATAAATCTAAATTTTTGTTTGATAAAATTTCAAATGCCATTATCAAAAGTGAATTACCAGCCAGCACCGCTGTAGACTCTCCGTATTTTATGTGTGTTGATGCTTTTCCCCGCCTAATTTTATCATTATCCATACAAGGTAAATCATCATGAATAAGAGAATAAGCGTGAATACATTCTACTGCTGCACCAATCTGTATTAAAGTTTTGTATCTAATTGAAAATAACGAACCAAAGTCTATTAGTATTTTTGATCTAATTTTCTTTCCTCCAGGAAATAAACCATATTTCATTGCATTGATAAGATGAGAACTATTCTGATTATTAATAAATTTTTTTAAAAAATAATTTGTATCTTTTGCAATTTTATTAATTTCATTTTTCATTTTTTTTTACAATTTCATTGATTTTATTATTTGTAGTTTCACTTATGGATTTGAGATTTTTTTGAAATTTTTTTTCAATAAGATTATTTAATTTTAATAACTCTTGGTAACTATCAATAGAATTATTTAAATTTTTTTCATTCTCTAATGACTCAATTATGCTATTTGCTTTTTCAGTCAGTTCCTCTAAAGAGCTGTGCTGATAATCAAGTGGTAAATTTTTTTCTTTCATATATTAATAATTATTACATGAAATCTAATCAATCAAATATCAAAAAAGCAAAAAAATATTTAGACAGCAACGAATGTATAGCAGTACCAACAGAAACAGTTTATGGATTAGCTGGTAATGCTTATTCAAATTCCTCGGTAAAAAAAATATTCAAATTAAAGAAAAGACCTGCTAACAACCCTTTAATTGTTCACTACTATAATCTTAAAGCTCTAGAAAACGATTGTATAATTAACCAAGATTTTAAAAAACTTTATAATAAATTTTCACCTGGTCCAATTACATATGTTTTAAAATTAAAGAAAAATTCAAAAATATCAAAATTTGTAACCAATAATAAAAATACAGTTGCTATTAGATTTCCCAAGCATCCATTGCTGCGAAGATTGCTTAAAGTTTTAAGTTATCCTTTAGCCGCACCAAGTGCAAATATTTCCTCAAAACTGAGCTCCGTGCAGCCGTCAGATGTAAAAGAGGAATTTGGAAAAAAATTAAAGTTTATACTTAAAGGAGGGAGGTGTACAATCGGAGTAGAGTCTACAATTATTAACCTTGCAGATAATGTGTCGATATTAAGACTTGGTGGTTTAAGTGTTTCAAAAATTAAAAAAATAATAAAAAAACAAATATTAATTAAGAATCAATCCAAAAATAAGATTTCACCAGGTTTGTTTTCTCTTCATTATTCACCCGGAATACCTTTAAGGATGAATGTAATAAAACCAAATAAAGGAGAAGCATTTGTATTAATAAAAAAAAGAAAAATAAATTCTAAAAATTATTTCTTTCTTAGTAAAAATAATAATTTAATCAAAGCAGCAAGAAATTTATATCCTCTAATAAGAAAAATTAAAAATAAAGGATACAAAAAAATTGCTGTTGAAAAAATTCCTAATATTGGGATAGGACAAACAATTAATGATCGGCTAGAGAGAGCGTCAAAATATTAAATGACAAATTCAATTGAAGTAATAAATCTCTCTAAAAAATATAAATTAAAAAATGCTGTTAGTAATATAAATTTTGAAATTGGTGAAAATGAAATTGTTGGCTTATTGGGTCCTAATGGATGTGGAAAGACAACCACCATTGGAATGATATTAGGATTATTAAAACCAACCAAAGGTGAAGTTTTAATTAATGGAAAAAATATCGAGACAAATAAAATATCCCTTCTACATAAAATGAATTTTATATCCCCTTATATAGAGCTTCCTAAAAAATTGAAAGTTAAACAAAATTTAATTGTCTATGGAAAATTATATAACGTTGACAATTTAGAAAATCGAATTGATTATCTTTCAGATAAACTTAGACTATCTGATCTTCTAGATAAAATAACAGGTGAACTTTCATCAGGACAAAAAAATAAAGTCAGTTTGGCAAAAGCATTAATAAATGATCCTACAGTACTACTACTAGATGAGCCAACAGCTTCATTGGATCCTGAAACAGGAGATTTTGTTAGAACATTTTTAGAAAATTATAAAAAAGAAAAAAAAATTTCAGTCTTACTTGCTTCACATAATATGGATGAAGTTAAAAGGTTGTGTGGTTCTATTTTAATGATGAAAGATGGAATTATTGTAGATAGAGGAACGCCTGATGATTTAATATTGAAACATGGTAGAAAAAATTTAGAAGAGGTGTTTTTGGAAATAGCGAGAAATAAAAGATGAATTTTACAAGAATTTATGGACTTTTTTTAAGACATTTCTACTTAATCACTAGATCTTTTCCAAGAATACTTGACTTGATTTATTGGCCATCAATTCAAATAACTTTATGGGGATTTATTTCAAATTTTTTTGCGGAACACAGTACTTACTATAGTGGTGCCGTAGGTGTAATTTTATCATGTGCAATTCTCTACGATTTTTTATTTAGAACAAGTATTGGTTTCAACATGTTATTTTTAGAGGAAATATGGAGTAGGAATTTCACTAACCTTTTTATTGCTCCTATGAAAATTAGTGAAATTATTATTTCTTTAGTCGTTACTGCTTTAATAAGAGCTTTGATAGGACTGGTCCCAGCTATATTGCTGACCTCTCCTCTGTTTGGAATTTCTTTATTGGAATTAGGTATGCCTTTAGCTTTTCTTTTTTTAAGTTTATATATTTTTGGTATTACTCTTGGCTTATTTGTCTCTGCTGGATTACTTAGATTTGGACCCTCATTTGAAAATATAGCATGGTCTACAATGTTTTTGTTAGCCCCGTTTGGTTGCATTTATTATCCTGTTGAAATTTTGCCAGGAATCTTTCAATCTATTGCTTATGCTCTACCACTTGTTTACATATTTGAAGAGACAAGAAATATTTTAGTAAACGGTCAGGTAAATTATGAAAATATTTTTAATGCCCTTTATCTTAATATTTTTTATATTATTCTTGCAATATCAATTTTTTATTACTCATTTGATAAAGCTCGAGATAAAGGAACTTTGATAAATATAGGTGAGTAATTGGTGCGCCTGCTAGGAGTCGAACCCAGAACCTCCTGATCCGAAGTCAGGCGCTCTATCCAGTTGAGCTACAAGCGCATATAGTATTAATATTATATTTTATGGAAAAAAACATTAATTTTATTGTTCAACAGGAGGAAAATAATTCAAGAGTTGATATTTTGATCAACCAAAGAGAAAGGTTAATTAGTAGAACTAGAATCAAAAACTTAATATTAAAAGATAAACTCAAATTAAACAATATCATCATAAATAATCCCTCTAAAAAAGTTAATACTGGAGATCAGGTTGTTCTAGAAATCCCAAAACCAAAGTCAGCATCATTAAAACCATTTGATTACAAATTAGATATTATACATGAGGATGACGACTTAATGGTGATCAACAAGCCAGCCGGTATAATTATGCACCCTGGAGCAGGCAACTATGATCAAACAATAGTTAATGCTTTAATTCATTATGATAAAGACTCCTTATCTAATATCGGTGATGAATTAAGACCAGGAATTGTTCATCGAATTGACAAAAATACCTCGGGATTAGTAGTAATTGCTAAAAACAATCAAGCCCATGAAAATTTATCAAAACAATTTAGTGAACATACTATTTTAAGAGAGTACCAGCTGTTAATATGGGGGAAATTAAGACCATCAAAAGGGCAAATAGTTACTTTCCTAACGCGTAGTTCAAGAAATCGGCAGCTAATGGAAGTTAGTCGATCTAGGGGAAAGAAAGCAATTACCAATTATAAAACTATTGAAATTTTTGAAAATGAAAAGACACCAACATTAAGTTTAGTAGAATGCAAACTAGAAACAGGTCGTACGCATCAAATTAGGGTCCATATGAATTATAGGGGAAACAGTATAGTCGGTGATGATAAATATAAAAAAAAATATAAAAAACTAAAAAATATAGATTTAAAAATTGAAAATTTGATATCTGATTTACCTAGACAATTTTTACATGCTAAAACTATTGGTTTCATACATCCAAAAAATAATAAAAAAATGCATTTTTCCTCAAATTTGCCACATGAGCTAAATATTATTCTAGAAATGCTGAGAAACACTAATAAATAAATCATTGAAAATTATTTTAAATTAACTAAATAAATTCTTCTATGAATACTACAGTAAGTAATAATTTACCCTCCTTATCTAATGAAGGAGGTTTGTCAGCATATCTGGATCAAATTAAAAAATTTCCAATGCTCGCTGCTGAGGAAGAATATATGCTAGCAAAAAACTGGAAGACTACAGGTAACATTAAGTCTGCTGAAAAATTAGTTACGAGCCATCTTAGATTAGTTGCTAAAATTGCAATGGGATATAAAGGCTATGGTTTACCAGTAAATGAAATGATTTCTGAAGGTAATGTGGGATTGATGCAAGCTGTTAAAAAATTTGAACCTGAAAAAGGTTTTAGGTTAGCAACATATGCTATGTGGTGGATCAAGGCTTCAATTCAAGAATATATTTTAAGATCTTGGAGCTTGGTAAAAATTGGAACTACAACTGCCCAAAAAAAATTATTTTTTAATTTAAAAAAAATTAAAAATCAAATTGCCCCTCAACAAGAGGGAGATTTGAGAGATGAACATGTCGACCATATTGCTAACAAGCTTGCTGTAAGTAAAGAAGAGGTTGTTTCAATGAATAGAAGATTGTCAGGTAAAGAATTTTCTCTAAATGCCCAAGTTGGTGAAGATGGAGATGAATGGCAAGACTGGTTGGTTGATAAAGAATTAGACCATGACCTGAAGTTTGCTCACCATGAAGAAATGGAGCAGAGAAAAGATTTATTAAAAGACTCTATTAAAGTCCTTAATGACAGAGAAAGAGAAATTTTATATTCGAGAAGATTGAATGATAATCCAACAACACTAGAAGATTTAAGTCAGAAATATAAAATTAGCAGAGAAAGAGTAAGACAAATTGAAAATAAAGCTTTCGAAAAACTTCAAAAGCATATGCTCATTTTAGCAAAATCTAAAAATTTATTGCCAGCTAACTAAATATCAAAAGGGTTTTCAACTAATATTGTATCTTCTCTCTCTGGACTAGTTGATATACTTGAAATTTTTGCACCTATAAAATCCTCAATTGCAAAAATATATTTTTTGGCATTTACTGGTAAAGCATTCATATTTTTTATTCCACTAGTTGAAGCTTTCCATCCTGGGAAAGTTTTGAATATCGGTTTTATTTTTAATTGATCCTCAACAGCTGCTGGTAAATAATCAATTTTTTTTCCATCTAACTCGTAATGTATACACATTTTAATTTCATCCAATTCATCTAATACGTCCAATTTAGTAAGAGCAATTCCATCAATACCAGAAATTTTAATAGTTTGTCTGACCAGAACACCGTCAAACCAACCACATCTTCTTTTTCTACTAGTAACAGTTCCAAATTCCTTTCCACGAGTACCCAATAATTCTCCTATATCATCTTTTAACTCAGTTGGAAAAGGTCCTTCTCCTACACGAGTAGTGTATGCTTTGGTTATTCCTAGAACATAATTAATTGAATTTGGTCCACAACCTGTTCCTGTTGCAGCACTTGAGGCTACAGTATTAGACGAGGTGACATAAGGGTAAGTGCCATGATCTACATCTAATAAAATTCCTTGAGCCCCTTCAAATAAAATTTTCTTTTTTTGTTTTTTAAATTGATCAATTTTAAGCCATACAGGTTGTGAAAATTTTAATATTTTTGGTGCAATTTTTAATAATTCTTCTTTTAATTGTTCTTTTTGAAAAATTTTTTTTCCTAAACCTTTCCTAATAGCATTGTGGTGTATCAAAACTGATTCTAACCTATGATCTAAATTTTTTTCAGATCTTAAATCCATTACTCTTATAGATCTTCTACCGACTTTGTCTTCGTAAGCAGGTCCAATTCCTCGTCTTGTAGTGCCAATTTTTCCTTTTCCAGCTGCATCTTCTCTTATTTCATCCATTTCTCTATGAAATGGTAAAATTAAATTTGCAGATTCTGAAATAATAAAATTATCAACGTTAACATCTACTCCCTTTAATTTTATTTCTTCTACTTCGTCTAGTAGTGCCCAGGGATCAACCACTACTCCATTACCAATGATTGAAATCTTATTTTTCCTTACTATTCCTGAGGGTAATAATCTTAATTTATAAGTTACACCATCAATAACAAGTGTATGTCCTGCATTGTGCCCTCCTTGGAATCTTATTACAACATCTGCTTGTTCAGATAGCCAATCAACTATCTTCCCCTTTCCTTCATCTCCCCATTGCGATCCAACAACTACTATATTTTTCATTATTTAAATTTATTAACTATACTCATAGAATTAAGATGATTTATAGGACCATGACCCTTGCCATAATTAGGATTAGATTTAATAGCTAAACTTACATACTTAATTCCAAGCTCACAAGATTTCTTTAGCGGTTTTCCACATGATAAAAATGTTGTTACAGCACTGGATAATGTACAACCAGTTCCATGGGTATTTTTTGTTTTAACTCTTTTGCTATTAAAAATTTTGATATCTTTATTGTTTACATAAATATCATGAACAAATTCTCCTTTTAAATGACCACCTTTAATAAGAACATTTTTTGCCCCTAGCTCAATTAACTTTTGTGCAACAAAAATCATATCCTCTTTTGTTTTTATTTTAGTATTAGTTAAAATTTCTGCCTCAGGAATATTTGGAGTTATTATTAATACTTTCTTTATCAAGGTAGATTTAATTAAATTTATTGCCTTATTATCAATTAATTTTGTACCTCCCTTCGCAACCATGACTGGATCTAAAACAATATTTCTAACTTTAATTTGATCTAACGACTTAATGACTGATCTGATTACCTTTACTGAATGCAACATTCCAATCTTTACAGCATCTGGCCTAATATCATTTGAGGAAAATGTAATTTGGTTATAAATTTCCTTTGAATTAATTGGAACAATTGATTTAACACCAGTTGTATTTTGAACTGTTACAGCTGTAATTGCTGTCATCGCATATGAACCTAATGCTGTAACAGTTTTTATATCTGCTTGTATTCCTGCACCACCAGAAGAGTCAGATCCAGCAATAATTAGTACTTTTGATTTTATCTTCAATTTATTTAATTTTTTTTGTAATTATATTTATACACTTTGCTAAGAGATCTAAATTTTCACTTTCACCCATTACCCTTATCTTTGACTCTGTTCCTGACTTTCTAACTAAAATTCTCCCGTTTCCTTTGATTAATTTTTCTGCAGTTTTAATAGATTTTTTTATGTCTGATTTGTTTATTATATTTTTATCTTTTACGTCTACATTTTTTAATATTTGTGGAATTTTTTTAAATTTTGAAAAAAATGCACTTGCTTTTTTTCCTTTTCTCAACGCAAATAAAGCCTCTAGGGCAACTAACAAACCATCTCCAGTTGTTGCAAATTTTCCAAGAATAATATGCCCTGATTGTTCACCTCCTAAATTAAATTTATGTTTTTGCATTTTTTCTTTCACATACCTGTCACCAACATTTGCCCTAATAAAATTAATTTTAAGAGTTTTAAAGTATTGCTCTAAACCATAGTTGGTCATTAAAGTGCCAACCACACCCCCTTTTAACATTTTTTTATTTTTCCATCTTGAAGCTAAAGCAGCAACAATTTGATCTCCATCAATTATATTACTTTTTTCATCGCACATTATTACTCTATCAGCATCACCATCTAACGAAATACCGATATGCGCTTTATATTTTTTTACTGCTCTTTTAATATTGTTTGGATAGACTGATCCACAATGTTTATTGATGTTCATGCCATTCGGTTCCACTCCAATAGCTATTACTTTAGCTCCTAATGATTTTAATAATTCAGGACCAGCTTTATAACCTGCTCCATTTGCGCAGTCTATTACAATCCTAAGTCCTCTTAAATTAAACTCTTCAGAAAAGTTTTTTTTTAAAATTTTAATATAATCTCTAGTTCCTGTTTCTAATCTTTTTACTCTTCCTAATTTTTTAGGTTCAGATAAATTTTTTTCAATATTTTGATCTATTAAATGTTCAATTTTCTTTTCAATTTTGTCAGATAATTTCATTCCATCTGGACCAAATAATTTTAATCCATTATCATAATGTGGATTGTGTGATGCTGTTATCATAATTCCCATATTAGCTTTCATTGCTTTAGTAAGCATTGCTAAACCATTTGTTGGTAATGGACCTAAAGTATACACATGCATACCAGCAGAAGTTAATCCTGATACCAAAGCCGGTTCAAGCATGTAACCTGATAGTCTTGTATCTTTAGCAATTACAGCAACTTGTTTGTTTTTTTTTTGTGATTTAAAAAAAGTTCCTGATGCTAGGCCAAACTTAAAAAACATATCTCCATTTATATTTTTACTGTTTATTGCACCTCTAATTCCATCAGTTCCAAAGTATTTTTTTGGCATTAATTTTTAATTATCTCTTTATAAACTTTTATACCCTGCATAATTTCATTAACATCATGGACTCTTAAAATTTGAACACCTTGGGTCATCATATAAATCGAAGAAGCTAGTGTGCCTCCAATCCTCAATTTACTATCATTATTTTTAGATATATCTTTAATAAACTTTTTTCTTGAATTCCCCACAAGTATAGGAAAACCAAGTGAATGGAAAATAGAAATGTTCTTTATTAAATTCATATTATGTTTCAAATTTTTTCCAAAACCTATTCCAGGATCAATGATTATTTTATTATGATTTATTCCAATTGATCTTAAAAATTTTAATTTTTCCTCAAAAAAGTCGTAAATATCCAGCAATTCATTTTTGTAAGAAGGATTATTTTGCATGTCTTCGGGAAGGCCTTGGGAATGCTGCAATACAAATGGCATATTATTAAGCTTTAACACATTTGACGTGTCTGGGTCATATTCCAAACCTGATACATCGTTGATTAACTTTACACCAAGTTGAATTCCTTTTTTCATTATATTTGATTTTCTTGTGTCCAAAGATATTGGTATTTTTTTGCTCAATATTTTTAATATTTTGTTTATTCTACTCCATTCTAATTTTTCATTTATAGGTTTAGATCCTGGTCGAGTAGACTCTCCTCCAATATCAATTAAGTTTGCCCCTGAATTAAATAAATTTGTAGCTTGTTGAATAGCTTTATCTTTTTTATTAAATTTTCCTCCGTCTGAAAAACTATCAGGTGTCAAATTTAACACTCCTAACAAATTAGGAATTAAGTTAAATTTTAAATTAGAAAAACTTTTTTTTTTTGAAGTGATTTTCTTTAAATCAGAATTAATTTTTTTTTTTAATGAATGTGATAATTTATTAATTTGATTAATAAATACTATTTTTTTTGATTTTCTTGTAATTATTTCAATTTGGTCAAAAGAAATTTTTTTAATACCATGAAGTGGTAGTGATTTTTTTCTGTCTACAAGGGTTTTAGACTTAGCACCGTAATAGAAATTACACACTCTTGTGTAATATCTTGTCATCTATAAGTTTAGTGAACTATCTTTGGTTTAAGTCCTAATGAACTTAGTGCAGAACCCTTATCATTATCCTCAACCTTAATGTCTTCTTTGTCTTTTGGATAAACATTTTTATTTATTAAATTTTCTATTTCTTCTCCAGAAAGAGTCTCATAAGTTAAAAGTGCTTTAGCCAACTTGTGTAAATCATCAATTTTTTCAGTTAGTACTTTTCTTGCTCTTTCATAACCTTTATCAACAATTTTTCTTATTTCAGAGTCAACCTTTTGTGCTGTTTCCTCTGACATATTTTGTTGTCTTGCAACTGATCTACCCAAGAAAACTTCTTCCTCGTTTTCTCCATATGCTACTGGTCCAAGTTCCTTGCTCAATCCTGCTCTCATAACCATGGCTCTAGCTCTTTTAGTTGCTTGTTCGATATCACTCGATGCTCCAGTAGTAACTTTGTCTTCACCAAATATTATTTCTTCAGCAACCCTTCCACCCATTGCAATTGCAAGTTGGGCATGTAGCTGCTCACGTGTTTGTGATAATTCATCTCTTTCAGGTAATTGCATAACCATACCCAGAGCTCTTCCTCTCGGAATTATAGTAGCTTTATGAATTGGATATGCTGCACTCTCATTAATAGTTACAATTGCATGTCCGGCCTCATGATAAGCTGTTAAGGTTTTCTCCTCTTCAGTCATAACCATTGATCTTCTTTCAGACCCCATCATTACTTTATCTTTTGCTTCCTCAAATTCTACCAAAGTAACAATACGTTTATTTTTTCTAGCAGCTAACAAAGCTGCCTCATTAACTAGATTTGCTAGATCTGCGCCTGAAAAACCTGGTGTGCCTCTTGCAACTGTTCTTAAATTAACATCTGGTGCCATCTTAATTTTCTTAACATGGACTTTAAGAATTTTCTCTCTTCCAATTATATCAGGATTAGAGACAACCACTTGTCTATCAAATCTACCTGGTCTTAATAATGCGGGATCTAAAACATCGGGTCTGTTAGTTGCAGCAATTATAATAACACCTTCGTTTGTATCGAAACCATCCATTTCCACTAATAATTGGTTTAATGTTTGTTCTCTCTCGTCATTGCCTCCTCCTAGACCTGCACCACGACTTCTTCCAACAGCATCAATTTCGTCAATAAAAATTATACATGGAGAATTTTTCTTCCCCTGTTCAAACATATCTCTTACTCTTGATGCACCAACACCAACAAACATTTCAACAAAATCTGAACCTGAAATAGTAAAAAAAGGAACTGCTGCTTCACCTGCAATCGCTCTAGCTAATAGAGTTTTTCCCGTACCAGGGGGTCCAACTAATAATGCACCTCTTGGTATTTTACCTCCAAGTCTACTGAATTTTTTTGGATCTTTTAAAAATTCTACAATCTCTTCAACTTCTTCTTTAGCTTCCTCTACCCCTGCAACATCGTTAAATGTAACTTTTCCTTTAAGTTCATTCATCATTTTTGCTTTTGATTTTCCAAATCCCATTGCTCCGCCTCTTCCACCTTGCATTTGTCTCATAAAGAAAATCCAAACAGCAATTAATAGCAGCATAGGGAACCATGAAAGTAATACACCAAATAAAGATGGCATTTTTTCTTCTAAAGGAGCGGCTGAAATACTCACTCCTTTTTCAGATAGTTTTTCAATTAAATTTGGATCGTTGGGAGAATAAGTAGAGAATGCATTACCATTAGAGTAAACACCCTTAATATTTTTACCTTGTATCTCAACCTTTACAACTTCTCCATTATCAACCGATGTTAAAAAATCAGAAAAAATTATTTGATTGCCTCCTCTTGGATTTGATTGAGGGCCTTTGAACATATTGTAGAGACCTATAGTTAAGAAAACTATTATTCCCCAC
>CABYBM010000002.1 GCA_902517175.1 uncultured Pelagibacteraceae bacterium
CTATAAATAAGTTTGTTTTTAGAAATAGCTATCTTACCAGTAACAAAAGGCTTTTTATTTTTTCTATTAAAAAAATAGGGAATATAAAATTTTTTTACTTTATCTTCTAGTAGACCTATCGAAACATTAATTTTATAAGATTTTAAGATTTTAAAACTTTTTTTTCTTACTCTTTTATCAGTATCTTCAACTGCGTAAACAACTTCAGATATTTTTGATTTAATTATTTCATTTGTACATGGTGGAGTTACACCTTGATGGTTGCATGGTTCCAATGTTACATACATTTTTGCACCACTAAGTTTTTCATTACAATTTTTAATTGCATTAAATTCTGCATGGGGTCTACCATTAAAAGAGGTTTGACCAATTGAAATAATATTATCATTTTTAACTATTACACAACCAACAGATGGATTTGTTCCTGTTAATCCTTCACGAGATTTTGCCAAGTCCAAGGCAATCTCCATGAATAATCTATCTTTTTTTGAAAATTTATTTTTTTTTGAAGACATCTATCTTGTCCACGAATTGAACAAAGTCTTGTTCTTCTCTGAAGTTACGATAAACAGATGCAAAACGGACATAAGCAACAGGATCCAATTCCTTTAAACCTTCCATTACCATTGTACCAATTGTACTTGTTGAAATTTCGCTTTGACCAAGTTCTTCCAAAGATCTTGAAATTTTACTAATAAATTTTTCTGCTGTTTCTGTATCAATAGGTCTTTTTTTTAAAGATAAATAAATAGATTTAGATAACTTATCTCTATCAAAAGTAGATTTTCTTCCATTCTTCTTGACAACCATTATTTCTCTAAACTGAACCCTTTCAAAAGTTGTAAAACGAGCGCCACAAACACACAGTCTTCTTCTTCTTATTGCTGTACCATCTTCTGTAGGACGTGAATCAACAACAGAGGTTTCACCCTTTTTGCAAATAGAACAAATCATTAATTAAAGATTCTTATATATCGGAAATGAAGAAGTTAAAGCAATAACTTCGTTTCTAACTTCATCTTCTACTTTACTGTTGTCATCTGGGTTTTCTGATAAGCCTTTAAGAGTTTTTGTAATCAATTCACCCACTTTCTTGCATTCATTTAAACCAAAACCACGTGTTGTAATAGCTTGAGTTCCTAGTCTTATGCCAGATGTTACCATTGGCTTTTCTGTATCAAAAGGAATACCATTTTTATTACACGTAATATTAGCTCTTGATAAGCTTTCAGCAGCTAAGTTACCTTTTACATTGTAAGGACGTAAGTCAACCAACATAAGATGAGTATCTGTACCATCAGAATAAATTTTAAAACCGTTATTTTTTAAAGTTTCTGCTAAAATTTTTGCATTTGCTAAAACAGATTTAATATAGTCTTGAAAGTCAGGCTGAAGAGCTTCTAAAAAACCGGCTGCTTTAGCTGCAATAACATGCATTAATGGTCCACCCTGATAGCCAGGAAAAACTGCTGTGTTAAATTTTTTAGATAATTCTTCGTGATTAGTTAAAATTATTCCACCCCTTGCACTTCTAAAAACTTTATGTGTAGTAGATGTAACTACATGAGCATAGTCACATGGGTTTGGATATCCCTTTCCAGCAACCAAACCTGAAAAATGTGCCATATCAACCATTAGATATGCTCCGACTTTATCTGCAATTTCTCTAAATCTTTTAAAATCTATAACTCTGGAATATGCACTTCCACCTGCAATTATCAATTTTGGTTTATGTTCTAAGGCAAGTTTTTCAACATTGTCATAATCTATAAGTTCAGATTTTTTATCAACATCATACCCTATCGGATTAAACCATTTTCCTGACATTGAAATTTTTAAACCATGAGTGATATGACCTCCTGAATTTAAACTCATACCCATAAAAGTATCACCAGGTTTTAACAGTGCCAAAAATACAGCACCATTAGCTTGTGCTCCTGAGTGTGGCTGAGCATTGGCAAATTTACAATTGAAAAGTTTTTTTAATCTTTCAATTGCTAAATTTTCAGCAACATCAACATGTTCACAACCATTATAATATCTTTTACCAGGGTAACCTTCTGCGTATTTATTTGTTAGCACTGAACCTTGAGCCTCTAAAACAGCTTGAGAAACAATGTTCTCTGAAGCAATCAATTCTATATGTTGTTGCTGTCTCAAGAGTTCATCTTGAATTGCCTTGTGAAGCTCTGGGTCTTTTGAAGATAAACTGTCTTCAAAAAAACTTTTATAGCTATCATTTATATAATTTTTTTCACTAGACATTATATTTTTTTAATCCTTTTTAAGTGTCTACCACCTTCAAATTTAGTATTCAAAAAAACACTAACACAATTTAAAGCATTTTTTTTAGTTAACAACCTTGAACCTAATGTAATGATATTTGCATCATTATGCAATCTTGATAATTTTGTTGATTTTAAATTAAAACATTGGGCAGCTCGAATATTCTTATGTTTATTTGCAGCAATATTCATCCCTGTTCCGGATCCACAAACTAAAATTCCAACATTATTTTTACTAATTTTTACTTTTCGAGCAACCATATGAGCGTAATCTGAGTAATCTACTCTGTTATCAGAGGACGGTCCTAGATCAAAATAATTCATTTTTTTTTTAAGTAGGTATTTTTTTATTATTTCCTTTAATTTAAAGCCAGCGTGATCAGAAGAAATATATATTTTTTTCAAACTAATTAAATTTATAATCAAGAACACAAGCTACAAGGTGAATTCTATTTTCTTCACCTCCATTAAATGCATTGTGATATTTAGTATTATTTGTAACCCATACAGAACCATCTGCGGGCATATGTTTTGCAACATTATCTATTACCATTAAACAACCTGGGTTAGTAATAATTGGTATATGAAGTCTTGGCTCAGGATCTCTGTGCCAACTCAAAGTAGATCTTGGCTCTTTTAAAAGAATTCTTATTCTACCCAATTTATATTTTGAAGAAAGCACATCATACACTTCCTTAAAATATGTGTTTTCATAATCTTTAATAAATTCAGAATATTGCGACTCATCAATCTTAATATCTCTTGAAACTTCATTTCCAGTTTTATCAGGCTTAGTCCAATAAACTCCTCTAGCCTTGCTTCCTTTGATTGAATCTGGATCACCAGGGATTTGAGTAAGTGAAATGGCACCAAAGTGAGTTACACCACCACCATCATCAAATTTTTTAATATTTACAATTTGATTGTATGCTTCTTGCAACTTATCTATATCAAATTTTATGTTCTGTTTTTGAAAATCACTGAAATCTAAAATTCTTTCCTCTTTTTTTATATTCAGGTTTATAATTTTTGTGTTATCTATAGTCATCGAGATTGTGTTTTACTTATAATTATATTTATTTGTATAATACTTTTGTCGCATTAATAAAGTATATTTGAACATGATTACAGGAAAATATCCAAATTTAAGATTGAGAAGAAACAGAAAGGAATCGTGGACTAGAAGGTTGGTTCAAGAAAATACACTCAGTCCAAATGATTTTATATTACCAATTTTCTTAATAGATGGATCAAACAAAAAAGAATCAATATCTACAATGCCAGGTGTTTTTAGATATACAATAAATAGAGTTTCTCAAATAGTAGATAAAGCAATTAAAAAAGGTATTCCAATGGTTGCTCTTTTTCCTAAAACGAAAAATACTTTAAAAAATGATTTAGGTACTGAGTCATTAAATGAAAACAATTTAGTTTGCAGGGCCATATTAGAAATTAAAAAAAAATACAAAAACCAAATTGGAATTATGTGTGATGTTGCGCTAGATCCTTATACATCACATAGTCATGATGGATTAATAAAGTCTAATCAAATAATTAATGATGAAACAATTGAAGTACTAATAAATCAATCTCTATTACAGGCTGAAATGGGATGTGATGTTCTTGCTCCTTCAGACATGATGGATGGGAGAATAGGAAAAATAAGAAAAGCACTTGATAGTTCTAATTTTAAAAATACTCAAATTTTATCCTATGCAGCAAAGTATGCCTCTAGTTTTTATGGACCTTTTAGAGATGCTGTTGGTTCTAAAAGCTCCCTTAAGGGTGATAAAAAAACTTATCAAATGGACTTTAGAAATAGTGATGAGGCTATGCGTGAAGTTGCTTTAGATATAAAGGAAGGTGCAGATATGATTATGGTTAAACCAGGGATGCCATATTTGGACATAATTAAATCAATAAAAGAAAAATTTAAAATTCCAGTTTTGGCATACCAAGTTTCTGGTGAATATAGTCTTTTAGAAACTGCTATTAATAAAAAACTAATACAAAAAAACGCAGTTTATGAAAGTTTAGTCTCTTTTAAACGTTCAGGAGCAAATGCTATTGTCTCATATTACGCTGATAGAATAGACAAAATTTTAGAATAATTATTTCAAAGAATTTAAAAAAATTACTCTACTATTAGGGTAATTTAAATTATTTGGTTTCAAGATTGTTTTATCCAAATAGTCTCCAACCAATTTTAATCCACTTAATAAGATATTAATATCTGTTACCTCTAAATCTTTCTCGATAAAAAAGTTAGGAACATATTTCTTTTCAGTATAAGAAGTTACAAAATAAACAGTTTTATTATCTTCTAAATTTTTTTCTACCAAATTTTCTAACTCAAGATCATAACCTAGTAATTTTAGTAACTCCAATTCCCAGAAAATATATTTTTTAAGCCAGTTTTGTTCATTTAATAAATTAAAAAGGTCTTCGATAAGAGAATAAACTTTTTTATTTGCCTGTGCCTCTGCTGTTAATATTTTTATTAAATTCATTGCTGAAGTAATACATGAAAGCTTTTGCTTATGATCAAAATAAAATGGACTGTAAGCTTTCAAAATTTCAATTTTAAAATAACCCATTCTATTGTCGTTTTTTGAGTTATAATTAATATGAAGTTTATTACCCACTTGAAGATAATTTTTAATTTTTTTAGACGTTCCTCCAAATATAATGCCTGAAACTTTACCTCTGTCAAAAGTATATAATTCAGCAATTATAGAGTTTTCACTATACCTACTTTTGCTAATTAAAAAACCTTGATCTATCCAATTCATATTTTTTTCAATTTATATTTTTTAGACATTCAATTGCAGCGTTTTGCTCAGCATCCTTTTTCGAATTACCCAAAGATATAAAATATTTCGTATTAGGAAGCTTAACTCCTACTTTAAAAATAGGTTTATGACGTGGACCCGTATTAGAAATTATTTTATAGGTTGGTAATTTTTTAAATTTTTTTAAAGCTAGTTCTTGGAGTTTTGTTTTTGCATCTATTTGAGTAACAACACTTTTTTCAATATGACTCCCCCAAAGTTTTAAGATAATT
This sequence comes from uncultured Pelagibacteraceae bacterium, assembly GCA_902517175.1. Lineage (GTDB taxonomy): Bacteria > Pseudomonadota > Alphaproteobacteria > Pelagibacterales > Pelagibacteraceae > Pelagibacter. Next base: position 5,350 of record CABYBM010000002.1, read on the forward strand.
TTTTCAGCTATATTTAATCCTTTATCTAAATAAATAGCTCCCATTAATGCCTCACAACTATCTGAAATAATTTTGTCTTCAATTTTGATAATTTTATTTTTAGGGTTGAAAGTTTTTATATATTTTTCTAATTCAATTGCTTTTGCAACTTCTAAACATGTTTTTTTATTTACTAATGATGCAAATTTTTTATCAAGTATGCCCTCTTTTTCATTAGGGTAGATTTTTAAAAGTTTTTGAGCAATAACTAAGCCAAGTACTCTATCTCCTAAAAATTCAATCTTTTCATTATTTTCATTTGGGTTAAAACTTTTGTGGGTTAATGATTGAATTAACAAATTGTTATTTTTAAATTTTAAGTTAATTTTTTTTTCTAATTTTTGATAGTCTATTTTCATCAATTAATTTTATCAAATGTTCTATTAAATCTAATTGATTTATGCCATTTCCAAAATTCAAAAATGCTACCTGCTTTTCTATCTGATGAAAAAAAAATAAATTGAGCTTTACCAACTAAATTGTCTTTATGAACATAACCAACACTTGTTAAATATCTACTGTCTTTAGAACAATCTCTATTATCACCTAAAAAAAAATAATGGTTATCAGGGACAGTAAAGATATCTGAATTCTGGTATGTGTATTCTTTTAAGTAGACAGTGTGAAATTTTTTTCCATTTGGTAATTTTTCTTCAAATTTAATAACATCAATAATTTCACTTCCACAATAAATATTACTTTTACTTGGAGTTTTTGACTTTAATATTTCACTGTTATTTAAATAAAGGTTAGAATCTATAAATTGAATCTTATCACCTGGTAGACCAATAAGTCTTTTTATATAATCTGTTCTATTATCTGCTGGTGTTTTGAAAACAACTACATCTCCACGTTTTGGGCTATTGAACATTACTCTTTCACTAAGTATCGGGGGACTAAAAGGAAAAGAATGCTTACTATAGCCGTAGGAATATTTTGTAACAAACAACCTATCGCCTACCAGCAATGTTGGCTCCATTGATGATGAAGGAATATAAAATGGTTGAATTAAAATAGATCTTATTAATATAGCAATTAATAAAGCATAAAATAAAGTTTTTAAATTTTCAGAAAAAAAATTTTTATCTAGCTTCATATGGATTGAATTATTGCAAAGGCTATTGAATAATCTTTTTCATCTGAAATTGACAGAAAAGAATCAAACTTTTTAATTTTATATTTTTTTTGCACAATTTTTATAATTTTTTTATTATCAACATATCTAGGCATACCTTTTTTATTATTTGTAATTTCAATGTCTTTAAAGTTTAAATTTGATGAAAAGCCAGTCCCTAATGCTTTAGAAAAAGCTTCTTTGGCCGCAAATCTCTTCGAAAAAAAAGCGACTTTATTTTTAGTTTTTTTTGATAATTTTAGTTCATTAATGCTATAAATTCGTCTTTTAAATTTATTGTTCTTAATTGACTCTTTGATTCTTTTGTTATCAATGATGTCGACCCCAATCCCAAGAATTTTCATATTATTTCAATAATTTTTTAAAATTTTTAATCACTTTAGACAAACCATGAAATACGGACTCCCCTATTATGAAATGACCAATATTATACTCATGTATTTCTTTTATTTTTGAGAGCAATTTAGTGGTTTTGTAATCCAGACCATGCCCCGCATGAACCTCAATGCCCAATGAATTTGCGAGCTTTGAACTTTTTTTAATTCTTTGAAGTTCTTTGTTATATTTTTGTTTTGACTTAACGTTATTTGATAATTTTCCTGTATGGATTTCAACACAATCAACTTCTAGCAATCTAGAAAGTTTGACATCATTTATAGAAGGATTAATAAATAAACTAGTTCTTATTTTAGCTTTTTTAAATTTAAAAATTATTTTTTTTAATTTATTAAAATTTTTTTTTAAATTTAAACCTCCCTCAGTTGTAATTTCTTTTCTATTTTCTGGTACTATACAGATATAATTTGGTCTAATTCTTAGAGCATTAGATACAATAATTTCATTCATTGAAACCTCAAGATTAACCAATACGTTTTTTAAATTACATATCTTTTTTGCATCTTTGTCATTAATATGTCTTCTATCTTCTCTTAAATGTATTGTTACAGAGTCTGCTCCACACTTGACTACATGTAATGCAGCGCTGATTGGATCTGGATGTTTTTCACCTCTTGCATTTCTTAATGTTGCAACGTGATCAATATTTACACCTAGTCTTTTCACTTAATAAATCTACTTCCAGGCGTTGTTATAGGTACAGACTTAAGTGTTTCAGGTAATTTTTTTGGGCTGTATACAGGCACATCTATTTTTAAATGAGATACAATTTTTGTCTTTATTTTTAAAGATTTTTTAGTCGATCTATCTATGATAGATGCAAATCCTAATAATTTGGCATTTGCTTTCTTTATTAGTTTAACGCATTCTAAACTTGATTTTCCTGTAGTAATAACATCTTCAATAATTAGAACTCTAGCACCTTTCTTAATATAAAAACCTCTTCTGAGAGTAAATTTTCCTTTAACTCTCTCACAAAAAATTGTTTCTTTTTTTAGAAGTCTACCGATTTCATAACCGATAATTATTCCACCCATCGCTGGAGCTAGAATTAAATCAATTTTTCGATATTTTTTTTTGACTTGGTTTGCTAATGATTTGCAAATTTTTTCAGCTAAGTTTGGAAAACTTAGAAGTTTTGCACATTGGATATATTTTGATGAATGCAAGCCTGATGATAAAATGAAGTGACCTTCCAATAATGCATTAGTTTTTTTTAAAATATTTAAGGATTTTTTGTGTGAAAGCATTTCTTTTTTCTTCGTGTCTAATTATCTTAAATTTTATACTCTTTTGTTTTAGCACTGCAATAAAATTTGTGAAATTTTTAAGGTTTCTTATAATTAATTTAAATTTAAAATTAATATAGTTTGGATTTTTGCCTACCATCTCTAAATTAGAGATATTTAATTTATGACTTCCAATCAACGAACTGATATCACCAAGTTGACCAGGTTTATCAGGTAAAGACATCCATAGCGTTGTGTTATATTTTTTAATTTTTTCCTCTTTTTGCTCACCTTTATCATGCCAATAACGTCTTATAGCAGCTCTAGCTTTTCCAGTTTTAGTGGTAGGTATCCAATGAAGTGACGGTGAATTATTTTTTGAGGTGATGATATTTATACGATCACCATTATGAAGAATTGTTTGTAAGTCGCTTTTGTTTCCATTTATTTCGCATCCTGTTGCTGAGTTACCAATTTTTGTATGTACAGCGTACGCGAAATCAATAGCAGTAGCCTCTTTAGGTAATTTTATTACAGAACCTTTGGGTGTAAAACAAAAAACGTTTTCCTGGAACATCTGAAGTTTAGTGTATTCATATGAGTGCTCTGGATTTTCATTTTTTTCTATAATTTCAACTAAATCTTTTAACCAATCATATTCCTTCCAGCTTAATGAATTAAACTTTTCTGAAGATTTATATTTCCAATGTGATGCTATACCTCTTTCTGCAAATTCATGCATTTCACTTGTTCTTATTTGTATTTCAATTGGTTTTTTATTTGAACCTATTACTGAAGTATGAATAGACTCATAACCGTTAATTTTAGGAGAAGATATATAATCTTTAAACTTTCCAGGAATACAATTCCATTTTTTATGAAATATTCCTAGCGTTTTGTAACAGTCATCAATATTTTTTAAAATTACTCTAAATCCAATAATGTCGGTTACTTGTTCTAGAGAAACTCTTTTTTTTTGAACTTTTCTCCAAAGTGAAAATGGAGTTTTTTCTCTTCCATAAATTTCTGCGTTGATATGATTTTCGTTTAAAATAGAGCTTAACTCAAAAGAAAGTTCTTCAAATAAATTTTTCTTATCGAGTTTGATTTCGTCCAATCTTTTTTTAATCAATTTTCTTGCGTCATTATTTAAAATTTCAAAAGATAAATCTTCAAGCTCATCACGAATTCTATGCATTCCCATTCTGTCTGCAAGTGGTGCATATATTTCCATTGTTTCTTGGGCAATCCTTTTTCTTTTATCTTCCTTAGTTATTGCTTTGATGGTTCTCATATTGTGAAGTCGATCAGCAATTTTAACTAATAAAACTCTAATATCTTTAGAAGTTGCTAAAATTAATTTTCTAAAATTTTCTGCTTTTGAGTTGAAACTTGCAGTGTTTTCAAAAACTGAAATTTTAGTAACTCCATCTACTAAATCTGCTACTTCAGGTCCAAATTCATTTTTGATTGTCTCATACGTAGCGACAGTATCTTCAATTGTATCATGTAATAATCCGGTAGTAATAGTTGCGCTATCTAATTTTAATTCAGTAAGAATATTTGCAACCTCAATCGGATGAACAGAGTAAGGATCACCAGATGCTCTTTTTTGATTTTGATGTGCTTTAATAGCAAAGTTATATGCTTTATCTAATCTCTCATGATTAAGAAATTTGTTATATACTTTAACTTTATTTATAAGTTCATTAGAATTCAACATTATTTACTATATCATTAAATTAAATTTGTTTAATAGATGTAATATCGTCCACTGGAAGTAACGAAATTAGGGTCTTAATATCTAATTTTTTAGATGGGTGTTTCCAGTTTTTTTCAATCTCAAACAAGGGGAGTAAAACAAAATTTCTTTTATGCATTCTTTTATGAGGTAAATTTAGCTTACTTTTGATATTTAATTTCATTCCATGAAAATCAATTATGTCAATATCACATATACGAGGAGAGTTTTTTTTTGATTTTTTTCTACCTAAGCTAATCTCAATTTTTTTACAAATATTTAGTAAACTTAAAGGATCATGATAACTAATAACTTTCAATATTATATTTAAATATTTTGGATAATTGGGGTTAGGCCATGATGGTGTTTCATAGTATTTTGAAATTGAAATAAATTTTATGTTATTTTCTTTTAAATAAAATTTAGCTTTTTCAATATTTTCACTTCTAACACCAAGATTTGATCCTATGCCTAAATAAACAATTCTAGCTAGATTTTCTGATATATCTTGATTTTTCACGGTTCCAATCTCTGTTTTTTTTTGTCGCTCTTTTATCGTATTGTTTTTTTCCTTTAGCAACTGCTAGCTCAATTTTAGCTTTACCTTTTTTAAAATACATTTTTGTAGGTACAATGGTAAAGCCGTCTCTTTGCATTTTACCAATAAGTTTGTTTATCTCTCTTTTGTTTAACAAAAGTTTTCTTTCATCTGTTGGATTGTGATTTGAATAGCTTGCTTGTTTATATGGAGAAATATGTGAATTAATAAGTACTATTTCACCTTTTTTTTCAACTGCATATGCATCCACTATATTAACTTTGCCATCTCTGATGGACTTAATTTCAGAACCTTTTAAAACAATTCCTGCCTCTAAAAGATCTTCAAAAAAATAATTAAAACTTGCTTTTCTGTTTAAACAAATAATCTTTAAACCAGAATTGGTTTTTTTGTTCATTAAATAAGTTTTGCAGACTCTATGGCTTTTTTTATAATTATTTTAGTCTCTTCTGTAACTTTAACCAATGGTAATCTAACTTCATCCTCACACAAATTCATTAGTTTGGCAGCGTATTTTACTGGACTAGGGTTGCTCTCTACAAACATTGCAGTATGTACTGGTTGCAAAATGTCATCTAATTCTTTTGCTTTAGCAAGATTTTCGTCATTTTTAGATGTTGAATTTTTTTGAAATTCTGAGCAAAGCTTTGGTGCTATATTTGCAGTTACACTAATAGTCCCAACGCCTCCTCTTTTATTAAATTCAAATGCGTTATCATCGTTTCCTGTTAATTGAATAAATTCATTACCCATTTTCTTTAACTGTTGATCAACTCTGTCTAAATCACCAGTGGCATCTTTTACACCAACAATATTCTTTAATTCATATAGTCTTGCCATTGTATCAACTGACATATCAATTACTGACCTACCTGGTATATTATAAATTATAATAGGAATTCCACATTTATCATTAATAGCTTTATAATGTTGATATAGTCCCTCTTGAGTGGGCTTGTTGTAATACGGTGTTACAATTAATGCACCGTTTGCGCCTGCCTTTTCAGCATGAGAAGTTAGAGAAATAGCCTCCTCAGTAGAGTTAGAGCCCGTACCAGCGATAACTGGTATTTTTCCATTACTCTCTTTAATGCATAAATCAATCACACGCTCATGTTCAGTATGGCTGAGGGTTGGAGATTCTCCAGTAGTACCAGCAGGGACTAACCCAGACGTACCATTGTCAATATGAAAATGAATTAGCTTTATATATGCGTCTTCATCTAGACCATTATTTTTGAATGGAGTGATTAAGGCAACATTTGATCCTTTAAACATAAATACTTATAACATAGTTTAGAGATTCATATACTAAAAGATTATGTGCAAAAAAATATTATTTATTCTTGGAATGGTCTTATTTGTTTCTTTTAAAATAACTAACCTTTACGCAGAGGCAATACAAATTGTTCCTCCTCAAAAACCTACTTTATCATCAGAAGAGATAATTAAAAAAATATCAAAAAATATTATTACTCCTCTTAAAAAACCTACAAAATTAAAAAAGGTTGAAAAAAAGGTTATTGTTAAGGAAATAAAAGAGAAAAAATTAAGTTTTAAAATTCCTAAAAAAAAACCAAGTGTTGCAGGAGTAAAAACTACTAAAAATATTAAAATATCTAAATATTATAGCAAAAAAGATTTTGGTTTGGCAAAAAAAGCGATTTCTGAAATGCAAAAAAGTAAATGGACTTCAGCTTTAAATATTTCCAAAAAAGCTAAAGATAAATCTATTTATAATTTTATTCAGTGGAGACATCTACTAACAACTGGAAATCAAGCCTCTTTTTACGATTATAAGGTTTTTATAGACAGTAATCCTGAATATCCAAGAATTGATAGATTAAGATATTTGGCAGAACATAAATTGTCTACGGCTAATGTTTCGCCCAAGAAGATCATTACATGGTTTGGAGCTAACAAACCCCTTAGTGGATATGGTAAAATGATATTAGGTGAAAGTCACCTATTAATTGGTGATAAATCTAAGGGTACAAATTTAATTAAAGAAGGTTGGATTACAGCAAAATTATCTAGGAATGATTTAAAGTTTTTTAGAAAGAAATTTAAAAAAAGTCTAAATGCTGATGATTATATTAAAAGAGCTGATTACCTTGCGTGGAATGGAAAGCATTGGGATCTTAAAAGACTAACAAGATATTTACCAAAAGATTATGAGCTTTTATATACGGCCAGACAAATACTAATAAGTAAGGGATATGGAGTTGACCAAGCAATTAAAAATGTGCCACAAAAATTTAAAAATGATGCAGGTCTTAATTATGATCGTTTGAAATGGAGAAGAAAAAAAGGTCGTGTAGACTCTTCAACAGAAATTCTACTTAAAATTAGAAATGATAAAGATTATTTAGTAATGCCAGAAAAATGGTGGAAAGAAAGAGAAATAATTTCACGGGCTCTAATTTATAAAAAAAAATACGAAATTGCTTATAAAATATCAAGTAATCACGGTATGACTGAAGGGTCAGATTTTGCAGCAGCAGAGTGGATGAGTGGCTGGATAGCTTTGAGTTTTTTAAATGATCCTTTAACATCAAAAAATCATTTTAAAAATTTTTATGACAATGTTAACTATCCAATTAGTACCTCTAGAGGAGCTTATTGGCTTGCTAGTGCATATGAGAAACTTGGAGATAAAGAGCAATCTAATAAATGGTATTTAGAAGCATCAAAATATTTAACTACTTATTATGGTCAATTAGCATTTTTAAAGATCAATCCAAATGGAAAATTTGAACTTAATAATGATATGGAAGTTGATAAAAAATATCGACTTATTTTTTTTAATAAAGAACTTGTTAAGATTACTTATCTTTTAGATGAGCTTAAAAAAGATAAATATACTAAATTTATTTTAAGACATCTAGCCAATGATGATATTTCCAAAGGTAGTGAAATACTAGCAGCTGAACTTGCAACAAATATAAATAGATATGACTTTGCTATACAAGTTTCTAAAATTGCTTCCTATCAAAAAAGGTTTCATAATAAATTTAATTATCCAATTATTAGTACGCCAAAAAATATTAATGGAAGAAAAATCCCAGATAGCGCTTTAATTTTATCTATTATAAGACAAGAAAGTGAGTTTGATTTAGAAGCCAATAGTCACGCAGGTGCAAAAGGATTAATGCAACTAATGCCCTACACTGCAAAATTAGTTTCTAAACAAGCAAAACTTCCTTATTCAAAATCAAGATTAACTATTGATCCTGAATATAATATCAATTTAGGCTCTCATTATATTGCAGGCCTTATCTTACAATATGATGGTGCATACCCTTTTGCAGTTGCTGCTTATAATGCAGGACCAAACCGAGTTAAGTATTGGAAAAAAATTAATAAAAATCCACAAAAGAAACAAATTAATTATGTTGATTGGGTTGAGTTAATAAAATTTAGGGAAACACGAAACTATGTTCAGCGGGTAATGGAAAACTACAATGTTTATCGATATATATTAGAACAAAGGCCTATTCCAATGAGAAATTTCTTTAAAGATCGTCCTCTATTTTAATGGCGGAAGAGGAGGGATTCGAACCCTCGGTACAAGTTTCCTCGCACGGTCATTTAGCAAACGACTGGTTTCAGCCTCTCACCCACTCTTCCGTATGACATTGTGTAATAAGTGATTGTATTGAAAATTCAATCTTTATAAAGTAATTATTCAATTATTATGAGAAATAAGTACTCTATATTTTCTTTATTTAAAAATGCTTTATCGTATCATGAAAATTGGCAAAGAGCCTGGAAAGATCCAGCACCTAAAAAAGAATATGATGCTGTAATTGTTGGTGGCGGTGGTCACGGTTTAGCAACAGCATATTACTTAGCAAAAAAACATAATATGCAAAACATTGCTGTAGTAGAAAAAGGTTGGATTGGTGGTGGAAACACCGGTCGTAATACAACAATTATTAGATCAAATTATTTATGGGATGCTAGTGCAGGTTTGTATGATCATGCCTTAAAAATATGGGAAGGTTTATCACAAGAACTAAATTATAATGTTATGTTTAGTCAAAGAGGTGTAATGAATCTTGCTCACAATTTACAAGATGTGAGAGATTTAAAAAGAAGAACTCACGCAAACAGACTGAATGGAATAGATGCAGTTTATTTAAACACTGAGGAAGTAAAAAAATTTTGTCCAATAATAAATACATCACAAGATATTAGATATCCTGTTTTGGGTGGTACTTTACAAAGAAGAGCTGGTACAGCTAGACATGATGCAGTTGCATGGGGATATGCCAGGGGTGCAGATGAAATGGGAGTTGATATCATTCAAAACTGTGAAGTTAAAAGTATCAAGAGAAGTGGAGATACAGTTGAGGGTATAGAAACAACAAAAGGATTTATTAAAACTAAAAAAATTGGTGTAGTTGCAGCAGGACATTCTAGCGTAGTTGCTAATATGGCAGGTTTAAAACTTCCACTTGAAAGTAAACCCTTGCAAGCTTTAGTTTCTGAACCTGTGAAACCAATTATTGACACTGTTGTTATGTCAAATGCTGTTCATGCATATGTTAGTCAATCAGATAAAGGTGAGCTAGTTATAGGTGCTGGTACAGATGATTATATTTCTTATTCTCAAAAAGGTAGTCATCAAATTATAGAAGGCACTTTGAATGCAATTTTAGAATTATATCCAATTTTTAGTCGTATGAGAATGCTAAGGCAATGGGGTGGTATTGTTGATATATGCCCTGATGCAAGTCCTATTCTAAGCAAAACATCAATCAAAGGATTATATTTTAATTGTGGTTGGGGTACAGGTGGATTTAAAGCAACACCTGGTTCTGGAGACTTATTTGCTCATACTATTGCTAATGACGAACCTCATAAACTGAATGCTGCATTTAATTTAAATAGATTTGTAAGTGGTGACCTTGTAGATGAACATGGTGCTGCAGCAGTTGCACATTAATGTTTTTGATTAATTGTCCGTATTGTGGAGAAAGAGATCAGCAAGAATTTAAAGCTGGTGGAGAAGCTCACATTGAAAGACCCAAACAACCAACTGAATTAAGTGATGATGAATGGGCAGAATATTTATTTATGAGAAAAAATATTAAAGGTGTGCAGTTTGAAAGATGGAACCATGCTCATGGTTGTCGTAAATGGTTTAATATGGCTAGAGATACATCTAATGATGAAATAAAAGCAATTTATAAAATGGGTGAAAAACCACCAACGCAATAAAATGACACAAAATCTAAGAGTAAAATCAAGTGAATTTATAGATGAGACTAATAGAATTTCATTTAAGTTTGATGGAAAAACTTACTATGGTTTTAAAGGGGATACTTTAGCATCTGCTTTAATAGCAAATAATATTCATTTAGTTGGTAGAAGCTTTAAATACCATCGACCACGGGGAATTATGACTTCTGGTTCTGAGGAACCGAATGCAATCGTTCAAGTAAATCCTAATTCAAATATTACAGAACCAAATGCAAGAGCAACGGAAATAGAAATTTATGAAGGTTTAGAAGCATCTAGCCAAAATTGTTGGCCAAGTGTTAATTTTGATATTGGTGGAATAAACAATTTTTTAGCTCCCCTCTTTCCAGCAGGCTTTTATTATAAAACTTTTATGTGGCCTAAAAGTTTTTGGGAAAAGTATGAATTTTTCATTAGACATTCTGCAGGTCTTGGCAAATCTCCAAATAAAAGAGATCCTGATATATATGACCATAGAAATATTCATTGTGATGTATTAGTTGTGGGTGCCGGTATATCTGGAATATTGGCAGCAAGAAATGCAGCAAAAAATAATTTCAAAACATTACTTTTAGATGAAAAGAATGAACTTGGTGGATCAACAATATTTGAAGCGAATGAAGACAATAAAATTAATAATAATTTAGCATCTGAATGGTTGAAAAAAGAAATTAATGAACTTGAGAATATTAAGAATCTTGAGATTAAAACTAGAACAAGCGTAGCTGCATATCATCAATACAATTATTTACTTGCTAGAGAAAATTTAACAGATCATTTAAACAAAAAAGATAAAAAAAATAAGATTAGACAACGACTTCTTAAAATTAGAGCTAAAAAAGTAATTTTAGCAACTGGTGCACTAGAAAGACCTTTAATTTTTAATAATAATGATAGACCTGGTATTATGCTCTCTTCAGCTATTAAAAAATATAGTAATTTCTATGGTGTTGCATGTGGAACTAAAAATATTTTTTTCACAAATAATGATAGTGCTTATGAAAGTGCTTTATCATTGCATAATAAAGGAATTAAGGTTGAAGCTATTATAGATATAAGGGAAAATTCTGATGCAAAAATAATTAAAAAAATTACTGATGCTGGTATAAAAATATACTGGTCACATACAATTGTTGATACTAGAGGATATAAAAGGATAAGAAGCATATCTATAATGAGACTCTCAAATGACGGTACATCTGTTACTGGCAGTAAAATTTCTATTTCTTGTAATTGCTTAGGTATTGCAGGTGGTTGGACACCAGCAGTACATTTATACACGCAATCTGGTAGTAAACTAACCTTTGATGAAGAAAGAAAAATTTTTATTCCTAAAACTGATGCCAAAGAACAAATTAGTGTTGGGTCCTGTGGGGGCGATTTTGAACTAGACGAAATAATTACAAACTTAAATTATAAATTAAAAAATTTTTTAAACATCGATAAAACTGATTTTGAAGGTATTGCTTTAGAAAATGATCATGAAACCTCAAAAAGAAATATTTGGCTTTTACCCTCTGATCAGACTATTGGTAAAACTAAGCCTTTTGTCGATTACCAGAATGATGCGACAGCAAAAGATATAAAACTCGCACTAAGAGAGGGTTTTAGATCAATCGAGCATGTTAAAAGATATACAACAACAGGAATGGGTACTGACCAAGGTAAACTTGGAAATATGCATGCTTTAGGAATCATTGCAGATACAGCAGGTATAAAAATGGGAGAATTAGGGACGACAACTTTTAGACCACCATACACTCCTTTAACTTTTGGAACTATTGTTGGAAGAAATGTAGGAGAATTTTTTGATACATTTCGAAGAACACCTATGAACGATTGGCACATTAAAAATAAAGCTGAATTTGAAAATGTTGGTCAGTGGAAAAGATCTTGGTATTACCCTAAGGAAGGTGAAACAATGCATCAAGCAGTGCAAAGAGAAAGTAAAGCAGCTAGACAGAGTGCTGGAATATTAGATGCTTCTACCTTAGGTAAAATTGATATTCAGGGAAGTGATGCTTCTGAATTTTTAAATAGAGTTTACACTAACGCATGGTCAAAACTTGCTATTGGTAAATGCAGATATGGATTGATGCTTAATGAGGACGGTATGGTTTATGATGATGGTGTGACGACAAGACTAGGAGAAAATCATTATATTATGACAACTACAACAGGTGGTGCCGCAAATGTTTTAGGAAAACTTGAAGATTACCTTCAGACTGAATGGCCCGAGTTGGACGTATATTTAACTTCTGTCACAGATCATTTTGCAACAGCTAGTCTATGTGGTCCTAACAGTAAAAAAATTTTAAATAAAATTATTCCTGATTTAGATTTATCAGATGACAATTTTCCACACATGTCATTTAAAGAGGTATTAATTGATAAAATCAATTGTAGAATTATGAGAATAAGTTTTACGGGTGAGCTGAGTTATGAGATTAATGCACCAGCAAGTTATGGTGAGGCTATATGGCAAAAATGTATAGAGGCTGGAAAAGAATTTAATATTACTCCCTATGGAACAGAAACAATGCATTTATTAAGAGCAGAGAAAGGTTTTATAATTGTAGGTCAAGATACAGATGGAACAATGACACCTATTGATCTTCAAATGGACTGGATTGTAAGTAAGAAAAAATATGACTTTATTGGAAAAAGATCACTTTATAGATCTGACACAATGAAAGAAAATAGAAAACAATTAGTAGGTTTATTGACTGAAGATCCAAATATTGTTTTAGAAGAAGGTGCTCAAATTGTTTCTGAATTAAATCAAAAACCAGTTGAAATGCTTGGTCATGTAACATCAAGTTATTTCAGTCCAAATCTTAATAAATCAATTGCTCTAGCAGTTGTTAAAGATGGAAAAAATATGAAAGGTAAAAAACTTTTTATTCCAATGGAAAATAAAAATATTAGTGTCACCGTGTCTAATACAGTGTTTTATGATGAGAAAAATGAGAGGCTAAATGCTTAATTATAAAACAGCAACAAATGAAGAAATTAACTACAATGGTATCGTTGTTAAAGAAATTTCACCTACAATGAAATTAAATTTAAGAGGTAAAAAAAGAGAATTTTTTACTAATATTGGTAAAAATCTAAATATACTTCTTCCGACAGAAGCTAATACCTCAACAATCAGTGATAAATTAACAGCTATTTGGCTTAGCCCTGATGAATGGATGATAGTTACTAACGATGAGGTTAAAAAAGATACAAATGAATATAAGCTAAATGAAACACTTTTTAATGATATATCTAAATCAAGTTTAGGTGCTATAATTGATGTTACAGATCAATTTGTTCAATTAGAAATCAAAGGGAAAAATATCTACGAAATATTTTATGCAGGAAGTCCATTCAATTTTAGTGAATTTAAAGATAAAAAAGGTTCATCTGTGCAAACTATTTTAAATCATATAGATGTTATAGTTCACAATAAGGGAGATCAAATTGTTAATTTATTTGTAAGAAGGTCTTTCGCTCAACATCTTTGGTCCTGGATTAATGACAGCGCATCAAGATTATAAATTTAATTTTTTCTTCTAAAATTCCAAGGCATTTCAAATTTACCCTGCCAAATTCCAAGCTTATTGTTCTTTGCATTTGTTTCGTCTGAAATATATTTTTTTGAATATTTTCTATAAGCAACTGCATAACCGTTTGATACTAACCAAGAATTAAGATTTACGTTTCTTTTATAACATTCTCCAATAAGCCTATTATATCTATCAACATCCTTTATCTTACATTTTATAATTTGATTATTTATTTTTTTAATTAATTTATTAGTAGAAACTTGTCCACATAAGTAGCTCTTGGTGAACGAAAAAACACTAATTGTTAGGTAAGGCTTTTTACATGTTTGTTTTTTTTCTGGAGCATCTATCCCATGTAACCTAATTTTTTTATTACTTATTTTAATTGTATCTCCGTCAATAATTTTTGCAAAACCAGTAATTTCCTTAATTTCTTCTGATTTAACATCATTGTAAGTAAATATAAAAACAACTAAACAGATTATAATTATTATTAAAACTTTTTTTTTGGTAAAAAACATCTTTAAGTAATTTAGATCAAATTAAGTGATGACTAATTTATTTTTTATATAATATTTAACGTAAAAGAATAAAATAATTGATATCGACCATTGAAATGTAGCCCAAATATAAAAAAATGTTTTGAAATCTGCATTAATATAACTTGCAATATGAAATGACAATATGGGTACTATAACATTTCTTATAATATTATTTAACATGGCTTTTTCTGATTTTTTTAAAGCCATAAAAAAGCCATTTGAAAGAAAGAAAATTGGATATGCTGGTAAGATAAAGGCTGATATTTTCAAGTACATGGAACCATATGCGATTACTTCAGAATTAGAAGAGAAGAATTTTGGCACAATGTCAGCACTTAAGTATACAAGAACACCTGAGAATAACATTAAATACAAACCGTATTTTACTGATGTAAAATATGATTGTTCAACTCGCTTATAATATTTAGCTCCGATATTTTGAGCAATTATAGAAATAATTGCTGTATTTATTCCTAAAATAGGAAGTAAAACAACCTGTTCAATTCTAGTTGCAGACCCATAACCTGCTACTGCATATTCGCTAGAAAAACCAACATAGGTAAAAACAATAGCAGCCGCTACTGAGTATCCTAAAATAGCAACTGTTATTGGCATAGATTGAAAGAAAATATTTTTTAGAAAAAAATATTTTACTTTAAAATAACTAAAAGTAATTTTCTTTATTCTTTCATTAGTTAGAATTTTTCTAAGTACAATTAAAAGAGAGACAAATTGAGCAATTAGCGTTGCTACACCAATTCCTGATATTCCTAAAGCTGGTATAAATAAAAAACCAAAAATAAAAATAGGATTTAAGATTATATTCAGGAAAAAGGATAAAATTAAAGCATTTCTATATGTTACTGTGTCTCCTTCTGCATGTAAAAAAGAATTTAGTGCTACAACTAAAACAAACAATATTGTACCCAAGAAAATTATATTTATATATTTTAGACCTAGACTGGTAACCTCTGTCGTTGAATTCATTAATAGAAATACTTTTTCACCGAATGTAAAACCAAGTATTGATACAATTAACGAAATAATTATTGCATAGAAAATAACGTTAACAAAATAACCTAAAACATTTTTTTCATTTTTCTCTCCAATACTGCTACCAATCAAAGATGTACCAGCTACTGTAACACCAATAGATGTAGCAATTATTATAAAGAAAATTGGAAATGACTTACTTAGAGCAGAAAGCGCCTCAGGAGATATTTTTCCAGCATAAAAAGTATCAACTATAGTATACAGGGTTTGGAAAAGCGTTCCTATACTAGCTGGTATTGCAAGTTTTCTAACTAAAGTTGAAACCTTATCTTTTAATAAATTCATCTAGTTTGTTTAATGTTGTTAATATTCTTTTTGGAAGATATGTCTTTTTCCAACTTTTTTAGCAAGGTTAATTTGCTTTTGTCTCATTCTAAATCTTGTTTTTTGTTGATCTGTTAATTTATCGTGACAATTTGGACATGAGACGCCTTCCTCATATTTTTTTGAATTTTTAATCTGTGGAGAAATTGGTTTTCTGCAACCACTACAAATTAAATAAGAACCAGATTTTAGACCATGTTTTAAACTAACTCTGTTATCAAAAACAAAACATTCACCTTTCCATAAACTTTTTTTTTTATTTGTCTTTTTTAAATAATTTAAAATCCCACCTTTTAATTGATATACGTTACTAAAGCCTTTTTTTTCTAGATAAACTGAAGCTTTTTCACAACGAATACCACCAGTACAAAACATTGCAATAGGTTGATTTTTTTTAAGATTTTTTAAATATTTTGGAAAATCCCTAAAATTATCAATATTTGGATTCGTAGAACCTTTAAAAGTACCAACATCATATTCAAATGGTTTTCTAGCATCAATAACAAGTGTTTTTTTATTCCTTATTAATTTATTCCATTTGTTTGGGTCAACATGACTGTCTTTTTTTTTGATCATTTGACTAAGTTTTAAGTTCATAGGAACAACCTCAGTCTTAATTTTTACTCTAGGTTTATGAAACGGTTGAAACAAACTTTTTGATTTATTGAAACTATTAAAATCTTTAAATTTTAAAATTTTTTTTAACTTATTAATAATAGTTTTAATATCTGGTCCTTTACCAGATATAGTACCATTTACACCTTCTTTTGAAATTATTACTGTTCCTCGAATATTATTTTTTATTAAAACTTCATTTATCAATCTCTTATTTTTTTTTAAATACTTAATATTTAAAAACCTATAGAAACCAAATACTTCGTACATTACAATTTCCTACATATAGTCATTCCATCCCCTAGAGGAATTATGGTTTTCTCTACTCTTTTATCGTTAGAGACAAATTCGTTAAAGTTTTTAATGGTTTTAGTAATTTTGTCATGTTCGTTTTTCTTTGCTACTTCTCCATACCAAAGGACATTATCAATGATAATTAAACCACTTGTCTCAAGCAAACTCAATGATCTTTCATAGTATTCTTTATAGTTTCCTTTATCGGCATCTATGAATATGAGTTCAAATTTTTCTTTAATTTCGTCTAAACTCTCTAGAGCTGGTTTAATTAAAGTTGTAATTTTATGATCTTGTTTTGCTTTTTTAAAAAAATTAATTGCAACTTTATTTGTTTGCTCATTTTTATCTAATGCAAGTATTTTACCATCATTAGGTAATGCTAGTGACATAGATAAGGTACTTAAACCTGTAAATGTGCCGATTTCTAATACTTTTTTTATGTTAGAAACTTTAATAATTAAATGAAGAAACTGAGTTTGTGAAATTGATATCTGCATTCTTTTTATGTCACCAAGTGATGTATTGTACTCAATTATCTCTTTTTGGACTGGGTGAAGATTATGTCCATGTTCTAAAATATAATCTTGCAGCTCTTGTGTAATATTAAGGTCTGAACCCATAAACTTTAAAGTTTCTTCTTTAAAATCTCATTTACTAATTGAGGGTTGGCTTTTCCACCTGATACTTTCATTACTTGTCCAACAAAAAAACCAAATAATTTTACTTTACCTGATTTGTATTCAGTGGCTTTTTCTCGGTTATCATCAATAACTTTATCAATTAGTGCTTCTAGAGCTTTAGGATCACTCTCTTGTTTTAATCCTTTTTCTTCGACTATTTTTTTTGGGTCTTTGTCCCCCTCCATCATGTGTTCAAAAACAGTTTTAGCTATTTTCCCAGAAATAGTTCCATCTTTAATTAAATTTATTAATTTTGATAAATTACCTGCACTTATGGGGCTTTCAGTTATTTCTAGATTCTTTTCATTTAAAGCAGCAAACAATTCACCAATTATCCAGTTAGTAGCAAGTTTCACATCTGATTTTTTTATTACATTTTCAAAATAATTAGAGGTTTCATTATCTGAAACTAAAATGGTTGCCTCATAAGGAGATAGTTTGAATTTTTCAATAAATCTTTTTTTCTTTTCATCAGGTAACTCTGGAATTTCTAATTTTAACTTTTCTATAAAATCATCTGAAACTTCTAGAGGCAAAAGATCTGGATCAGGAAAATATCTATAGTCATGTGCATCTTCTTTTGATCGCATTGATCTTGTCTCATTTTTTTTAGTATCAAAAAGTCTAGTCTCTTGATCAATAGAATGACCATCTTCGATAAGATCTACTTGTCTATTAGCTTCGTATTCAATAGCCATTTGCATAAATTTTATTGAGTTTACATTTTTAATTTCACATCTAGTTCCAAATTCTTTTGTGCCTTTTTTTCTAACAGAAACATTCACATCAGCTCTTAATGAACCCTCTTGCATATTCCCATCACACGTTCCAAGGTATCTCATTATTGATCTTAATTTTTTTACATAAGCATTCACTTCATCTGGTGATCTTAAATCTGGTTTACTAACAATTTCCATTAAGGCAACACCTGATCTATTAAGATCAACAAATGTATTTTTTGGGTCTAAATCATGTATGCTTTTACCCGCGTCTTGCTCTAAGTGTAATCTTTCAATACCAACCTCTTTTTGACCATCCGGCATATCTAATATAACTTTACCTTCACCAACAATTGGATCTTTAAATTGAGATATTTGATATCCTTGAGGTAGATCTGCATAAAAGTAATTTTTTCTATCAAAAACAGATCGTTTATTTATTTTGGCTTTTAATCCTATGCCGGTTTTTATTGCCTGTTTTACACAATACTCATTTATAACTGGCAGCATACCTGGCAAAGCAGCATCTACTAAACTTACCTGAGTATTGGGTTCTGCACCAAATTTAGTTGATGATGTTGAAAATAACTTTGATTCTGAAGTGACTTGAGCATGAACCTCTAAGCCTATTACAACTTCATATTGATTATCTTTTCTATTGATTAGATACTCTGATTTATCTTTACTCATTTTATCCACCAATCAGTAATTTTATTTTTAAAATTAATCTTTTCTTCCATTGCATATGCGATGTTTAATAAATTTTGTTCATCAAATGCTTTTCCAATTATTTGTAGTCCTAAAGGATAACCTTTTGCATCATGACCAGCAGGTATCGAAATTCCAGGCAAACCTGCCAAATTTACCGGAACTGTAAAAATATCGTTTAAATACATCGAAACAGGATCATTTGTCTTTTCACCTATTTTGAACGCTGAACTAGGAGTTGATGGAGTTAATATAGCATCAACTTTTTTATAAGCTTCATCAAAATCATTTTTAATAAGCTTTCTTACTTTTTGAGCCTTAAGATAATATGCATCGTAATATCCTGATGATAAAACATAAGTCCCAATCATTATTCTTCTTTGAACTTCTGCTCCAAAACCTTCAGATCTAGTTTTCTCATACATATCTATCAAATTTTCTCCATCAGCTCTAAATCCATATTTAACACCATCATATCGCGCAAGATTAGATGAAGCTTCTGCGGGAGCTACAATATAATAAGTTGGTAGAGCATAGTTAGTGTGAGGTAGTGAAATATCTATAATTTCTGCACCACAATCTTTTACATAATCAATACCTTTCTTCCAAAGATCTTCTATTTCCTTGGGCATTGCATCAACTCTATACTCTTTAGGTATTCCTATTTTTTTTCCTTTGATATTATTAGTTAATTCCTTAACATAATTGTTTCGCTTAAAATCTATGGAGGTAGAGTCTTTTTCATCATAAGAACTAATAACCTCGTGTAATAAAGCACAATCTCTTACGTTTTGAGCCATTGGTCCTGCTTGATCTAAAGAAGATGCGAATGCTACAATTCCGTATCTTGAACAACTTCCATAAGTTGGTTTTAAACCAACGATGCCTGTGAAGGATGCAGGTTGTCTAATTGAACCACCAGTATCTGTTCCTACTGTAATTGGTGTTAATTGTGCTGCAACAGCTGAAGATGAACCACCTGAGGATCCACCAGGAACTAAATCTTTATCAATTGGGTTCTGCACACAACCAAAAAAACTTGTTTCATTAGAAGATCCCATGGCAAACTCATCACAATTTAATTTTCCAAGAAGAATAGCTCCCTCATTCCAAATATTTTGAGTAACTGTGGACTCATAAGTTGGAATAAAATTATTCAAAATTTTACTCCCTGCAGTAGTTTTAACATTTTTTGTACAAAATAGATCTTTAACAGCCATTGGTATACCAGGTAATTTTAAATCTAAATTAGGGTTTTCATCAAACTTTTTAGCTTTATCAATTGCAGCTGAAAAGTCTTCTGTTACATAGGCATTTAACTTTTTGGATTTTTCAGACCTTTCAACAAATGCTTTTGTAACTTCAGTAGATGAAAGTTTTTTGTCTTTAATATTTTTAATTAATTCTGAAAGTGATTGTTTTGTAATTTCAGACATTATTCAATCACCTTTGGCACAACAAAATAATCCTCATTTTCCTGAGGAGAATTTTTAATTATTTGATCTCTTAAATTTTTGCTTTTTACCTCATCATCTCTTAACTTTAATGTTGTTTTTGCAACCGAAGTTAAAGGTTGAACATTATCTGTCTTTAATTCATTAAGTTTTTCAATAAATTCAAAAATTGAATTTAAATCTCCTGCCAGTTTCTCTGCTTTTTTTTCATCAACAGAAATTCTTGATAATTTTGATATGTGCTTTATTGTTTTAAGATCGATACTCATATGATAATTAAATATGTCGCAAACTATCACTTAAGTCTAAATTATACAATATGATCACTATAGAAGAGTTTAAAAAAAAACAGTCAGAAACATGTAGATTAATTGGTCTAGATCTTGGCTCTAAAAGAATTGGTGTTTCAATCTGTGATGAAAAACAATCTATAGCTACACCATTAAAAACATTAAATAAAACTAGTGCGGATAATTTAATCAGTGAATTAAAAATGATTATTGAAGAAAATAGTATTAAGGGAATTATAATAGGATATCCTATTAATATGGATGGAACTTTAGGCAGATCTGCCCAGTCTGTTCATGATGTCTCTAACAATCTAGATAAGAAATTAGATATTGATGTTTGTTTATGGGATGAAAGACTCTCAACGGTAGGTGCATTCAATTTATCTAGTCAATTGGATATAAATGTAACTAAAAGAGAAAAAAATATAGATCAGAATGCTGCTGCATTCATACTTCAAGGAGCAATAGATTTTTTAAACAATTAATGCTTGCCAACTAACTATATTATAGTTATAGAGTTAATTTTAATGGCATCTAAAACCAATAAAGCTATTAAAATCTCTCAAAAACATTTGTTAGGTATTCAAGATTTGTCAGTTAATGACATAAATATTATTCTTGATGAAGCTCAAACCTTTATAAAAGTAAATCGAAGTAAGAATAAAAAAATTGACGTTTTAAGAGGCAAAACTCAAATAAACCTCTTTTTTGAGCCGTCAACCAGAACTCAAAGCTCATTTGAATTAGCAGGAAAAAGATTAGGAGCTGATGTGATGTCAATGAACATGGGTAATTCAGCAATTAAAAAAGGTGAAACACTAATTGACACTGCTATGACTTTAAATGCAATGCATCCAGATATCATAGTGATTAGACATCAAGACTCAGGAGCTTGCAATCTTCTTTCACAAAAAGTTAATTGTGTAGTATTAAATGCTGGGGACGGTCGCAGAGAACATCCTACCCAAGCGTTACTAGATGCGCTAACAATAATTAACCGAAAAGATAAAATCCAAGGATTAAAAATTGCAATATGTGGAGATATTTTGCATTCACGTGTAGCTAGATCAAATATTTACTTGTTAACTATGCTTGGAGCTGAGGTAAATATAGTTGCTCCTACGAATTTGATGCCAAAAGAAATAGAAAAATTTGGGATTAATACTTTTACCGATATGAAAAAAGGACTGAAAGATTGTGACATTGTAATGATGTTGAGATTGCAAAATGAGAGAATGACCAGTTCTTTCTTGTCATCTAATAGAGAATATTATGAATACTATGGTTTAACACCAGACAAATTAGATCATGCAAAACCTGATGCCCTTATTATGCATCCAGGACCAATGAACAGGGGTATCGAAATTGACACTAGGTTAGCTGACGATATTAACAAGAGTGTTATTAAGGAACAGGTTGAACTTGGTGTTGCTGTAAGAATGGCGTGTTTAAAAATATTTTGTGAATAAATGAAAAAAAAATACTTTATAAATGCAAATATTGTAGATCCTCACAATTCATTAAACGAAAATGGTGGATTAATTATTGATGAAGATGGAAAGATCGAAGCAATAGGTAAAAAAGTAAACAACAATAATCTTCCATCACGAGAAAAACCAATTGATTTAAAAGGAAAATATATCTTCCCTGGTCTTGTGGATATGAGAGTGTTTGTAGGTGAACCAGGTTACGAATATAAAGAAAATTTTAAAACTTTAAGTAATGCTGCTTTATCTGGTGGTGTAACTTCTGTTGTTACTATGCCAAATACAGATCCAATTATAGATAATGTTTCTATTGTTGATTTTTTAAAAAGAAGAGGAAGAGATAAATCTAAGATAAATATTTTTCCTTGCGCTTCTTTAACTCATAATATCGAAGGAACTAACATGACGGAATTTGGTCTTTTGGCCAAAAAAGGAATAATTGCATTTACTGATGGCGTCAAAACTATTCAAAATACAAGACTAATGTCCAGAATAATGAATTCAGCAAAAGACTTGGGTTGTTTAATTATGCAACACGCTGAAGATTTGCATTTATCAGAAAACGGTATGATTAATTCTGGAATAATTGCCTCAAAGCTAGGGCTGTCTGGAATACCTGATATTGCTGAAAGAATTATAATTGAAAGAGATTTGACATTGCTTGAAAAGGTTAAATGTAGATATCACATCTCACAACTTTCCTCTTCGAAGTCTGTTGATATTATAAAACAAAGAAAAGAAGATATAAAATTTACATCAGGAGTTTCAATAAATAATTTATCTCTGAATGAAAATGACATTGGAGATTTTAGAACTTTTTTAAAATTATCCCCTCCTCTCAGAAAAGAAGAAGATAGAGAAGCATTGGTCCAAGGATTGAAAGATGGCGTGATTGATGTAATCGTCTCAGACCATAAACCTGAAGATGAAGAGTCTAAAAGATTAACATTTTCCCAAGCTGCAACAGGAGCATCAGGTATTGAAACACTATTGTCATTAAGCTTAGAATTATTTCATAATGGATCTATTAAATTGGATACTATAATTCAAGCATTGACATCAAATCCTGCTAAAATATTAAATATAAATAAAGGAAACTTATCTATTGGAAATGAAGCTGATTTTTGTATTGTAGACATAGACAAACCTTGGGTTGTTAAAAAAGAAAATTTAATCTCTAAATCAAAAAATACGTCTATAGAAGATAAAAAATTGCAGGGAAAAGTAACCAATACGTTTGTAAAAGGTCAGGAATTATTTAAAGTATAAAAATGGAATTTTTAACTATAGGTATAATCTCATACCTAATGGGTTCTATACCTTTTGGATTTATACTAACAAAAATTTTTTTAAAAAAAGATATAAGAGAAATTGGATCTGGCAATATAGGTGCAACAAATGCATTAAGAACAGGTAATAAATTAATTGGTTATTCAACCCTTTTGTTAGATATTATAAAAGCTATACTTCCTGTACTATACGTAAAGATTAATCATCCAGAATTAATTTATATTGCATCTCTTTGTGCTTTTTTAGGTCATGTTTTTCCAGTTTGGTTAAAGTTTAAAGGTGGAAAGGGTGTGGCCACATATGTAGGCATATTGTTTACTATAAATATTCTTTTAGGTTTTATTTTTTGTGTATCTTGGTTACTAATTTTTTTAATATCAAAATACTCTTCTTTGTCATCACTTATTGGTTCACTAACAATACCAGTATATATTTTTTTTAATGATCAAATGAGTAATACATTTTTTTTTGGAATTATGTTTGTATTGATATTTTATACTCACAGAGAAAATATTAAACGTCTGAAAAATAAAGAAGAAAGTAAGACAAAAATTTATTAAATTGACTATCAACTACTTTTAAGTAGTTTGTTAACTTATGAATCTAGTCATAGTTGAAAGTCCTGCAAAAGCCAAAACAATTAATAAATACTTAGGAGATAATTATACCGTTTTAGCTAGTTACGGTCATATTAGAGATTTACCATCAAAAAATGGTTCGGTTGATCCAGATCAAAATTTTAAAATGGAATGGGAAGTTGATAACTTTTCAAAAAAATATCTTAAAGATATTACTGATGCTGCAAAAGAATCATCTAAAATTATTTTAGCAACAGACCCTGATCGTGAAGGTGAAGCTATAGCATGGCATGTAAAGGAATATTTGAATGATAAAAAACTACTTAAAGATAAAGAGGTTGAAAGAGTTGTATTCAACGAAATTACTAAAAAGGCTGTTATTTTTGGAATTGAAAATCCAAGGCAAATCGAGCCCTTACTAGTTGATGCCTACATGGCAAGAAGAGCACTTGATTACCTTGTTGGTTTTAATATTTCACCAATATTGTGGACTAAACTTCCTGGGTCAAAGTCAGCAGGTAGAGTGCAATCTGTTGCTTTAAAATTAATAACAGAAAGAGAGCATGAAATTGAGTTATTTAATCCAGAAGAGTTTTGGACTTTAAGTTTAAAATTTCAAGATGAGAAAAAAAATTCAATTACCGCAAGCATCT
The DNA here is from genome assembly GCA_902517175.1 of uncultured Pelagibacteraceae bacterium. GTDB lineage: Bacteria > Pseudomonadota > Alphaproteobacteria > Pelagibacterales > Pelagibacteraceae > Pelagibacter. Next base: position 29,937 of record CABYBM010000002.1, read on the forward strand.
ATCAATTAGATGGAGAAAAAATTGAAAAATTTACCTTTAAAAAAAAAGAAAATATTGAAAAGGCTATCTCAGTATTAAAGAATAAAAAATTTAATATTAGTGATATTTCATCAAAAATTGTTAATAGAAATCCATCTGGTCCATTCACAACTTCTACACTACAACAAGTTGCTTCAAGTAGATTGGGATTTGGTGCTTCTAGAACCATGCAAATTGCACAAAAACTTTATCAAGGAATTGAAATTGAGGGAGATACAGTTGGTTTAATAACCTACATGAGAACTGATGGTACAAACTTATCAGCTGACGCTATTAGTGATTTTAGAAATTTTATTAAAAAAAGTTATGGGAATGAGTATATACCTGAAAAAGCTAATAATTATTCAGGTAAAAAAGCCAAAAATGCACAAGAAGCACATGAAGCGATAAGGCCAACAGATATTAATAGATCTCCTGAAACTGTTAAAAAATATTTAAGTACTGACCAAAATAAATTGTATAATTTGATATGGAGCAGAGCTCTATCCTCTCAAATGGTATCTGCTAAGTTTGATAGAAATACAATAACTATTGAAACTGAGGATAAAAATACCATTTGTAAAACAAGTGGATCCGTTTTAAAATTTGATGGTTTTTTAAAAATTTATAAAAATCCAAATCCAGAAGATGATGATGAAATACTTCCGGAAGTAAAAAAAGGACCTATTAATATTGAGTCATTTTTGGATGAACAGCATTTTACACAACCACCGCCAAGATATTCAGAAGCGAGTTTGGTTAAGAAATTAGAGGAACTTGGAATTGGACGACCTTCTACCTATGCAAGTATTATATCTACAATATCTAACCGTGGCTACGCTGAGATAACCAATAAAAGATTTTTTCCAACTGATCGCGGAAAATTAATTTCTGCTTTTTTAGAAAAATTATTTTCCAAATATGTTGATTATAATTTTACTGCAGGATTAGAAGATCAATTAGATGAAATTACAACTGGAAAAGAAAGTTGGATAAAAGTTTTAGAATTATTTTGGAAAGATTTTAACAACAATGTATCAGAAGTAAAAGAGAAAAGAACTAGAGAAGTTTTGGATTTACTAAATGAAAGTTTGGGTGCGTTAATTTTTGACAAAGATGACAGTGGTAATGTTGTCAGAAAGTGCCAATTGTGCAATACAGGATCGTTAAGTTTAAAAAATAGTTTTAGGGGTGGCGCATTTATCGGTTGCTCTAATTATCCAGAATGTAAATTTACTAGACCTTTGTCAAAAGCTAAGGCTGCAGCGCAGGCTCAATTAGCTGAACCAAAATATTTAGGCAAACATGATAATGGAAATGATATCTTTCTTAAAAATGGAAGATTTGGACCTTATTTACAATATGAAAAACTTCTAGAAAGCATTGAAAAAGAAAATAAGAAAAAGAAGAAAAAAACAAAAAAAGCTAAAAAAGATGTAAATGAATTATTAAAAAATGTCTCTATTCCAAAAGGAATTGAATTAGACAGTATTGATATTGATAAAGCGAGATTTTTATGTTCACTACCAAAATCTTTAGGCATTAATCCCGACAATCAAAAAGAAATTTCTCTAAACACAGGAAGATTTGGCCCTTATTTAAAGTGTGAAAATAAGTCCGCTAGACTAGAAAATGTTGAGGAGATTTTTTCAATAGGTTTAAATAGAGCAATTACATTAATTGCAGATGCTAAACCAGGTAGAATGTCATCCTCAATTATAAAAGATCTTGGCGAACATCCTGAAGACAAAAAGCCTGTAAGAATCATGAAAGGACAATATGGTCCTTATATAAAATACAAATCTCTTAATGCAACAATTCCTGAGGAAAAAGACCCCACAGAGTTGAATATGGAAGAGGCTCTTATCCTTATTGAGAAAAGACGTGAATACGATAAAAATAAGAAAACTAAAAAAAAAAAAAAAAAATGACAATTAACAATAAAATTGAAGAATTAAAAATAATATTACCCGAGGCTAAAGCTCCAGTGGGTTCTTATGTTGCTACAAAAATAGTTGGAAAGCTTCTTTATATATCCGGACAAATATCAGTTGATGAAAATGGTAAACTAATAAGAGGGAAGATCGGTAAAGAACTCACAACAGATGAAGGTTATGATGCTGCAAAAAGATGTGGTTTAAGTATTGTTTCTCAGGTCAAGACTGCATGTAATGGGGATTTATCTAAAGTAAAATCATGTTTAAAATTAACTGGTTTTGTTAATTCCACTGACGATTTTATTGAACAGCCTAAAGTTATAAATGGAGCATCAGATTTAATATCTTTAATTTTTGGTGAGGCAGGAATGCATACAAGAGCTGCTGTAAGTACTAACAGTCTACCATTGGGTGTATCCGTTGAGGTAGATGCAATATTTGAATTAAATTAACTCATCTTCCTACACCAAAATAATCAATATCCAATTTTTTCATTCTCAATGGTGAGTATAAATTTCGCATGTCGTATATTTTAAATTTCCTTTTTTTAATTAATTTTTTAAAATTTAGTAACTTGAAATCATTCCACTCTGTATGTAAAATAACTAAATCAGTATTTAAACAAGCGGCAGAAATTGTACTACAATAATTTACATTTTTAAGACCTTTAAAATCACGTTTTTCACCTGATGGATCATAATATTTAATTTTACAACTTTTTTTATTGAGATATTTAATCATTGGTATGCTTGATGCCTCACGCATATCGTCTGTATTTGGTTTAAATGTGACACCCAAAAATGTTATAATTTTATTTTTAAAATTCCCTCCAAGAATTTTGTCAACTCTCTTTACTAGTAAAGTTTTACGGTTTTCATTTGAATTAACTACACTTTTGACAATGGACAAATCTGTTTTAAATTTATTACCAGTATCAATTAGGGCACGAGTATCCTTTGGAAAACATGATCCACCATATGCTGGCCCTGCCCTTAAAAATCTATCGCCTATTCGCTGATCTGAGCCCATACCTTCAGCAACGTCTTTAATATCAACACCTGCTTTTTCACACAAATTAGCTATTTCATTTATAAAAGAAATCTTTGTAGCTAAAAAAGCATTTGAAGCGTACTTGATAAGTTCCGCCCCTCTTCTAGAGGTATTAAAATATCTGCTTGTTTTTTTTATAATTGGTAAATATAGAGACTTTAAAATTTTGTTTGCTCTCTTACTGTTAGTTCCAACAATTACCCTGTCAGGATATATAAAATCTCTTATAGCATCACCCTCTCTTAAAAATTCAGGATTTGATACAACATCAACTAATTTTTTTTTCTTTAGATTAAATAAAATTTTCTCGATTTGATCACCTGTTGATAAAGGTACTGTAGATTTAGTTATTATTATTTTATATTTTTCAATAATTTTCTTTAAATCTTTGGTAACATCAAAAACGTATTTTAAATCAGCTGAATTAGTATTTTTTTTAGTAGGTGTTCCAACGCAGATAAAAATGATATCTGAACTTGATACTGCTTTTTTTAAATCAGTTGTAAATATTAATCTCTTTTGTTTATGATTTTTTTTTAAAATTTCCTCAAGACCAGGTTCAAAAATAGGAACTATTCCTTTATTTAGTAAGTCAATTTTTTTTTGATCTTTATCTACACAGTAGACTGTATTTCCGACATCAGAAAAACATACTCCACTTACAAGACCGACATAACCAGTGCCTATCATACAAAGTTTCATAATTTTCCTATTTCTATACTAGATTTTATAAATCCTTCCATTGTACCACAGTCCAAATATTTGCCTGTAAAATTATGTGCAATAAATTTTTCATTATCATTTATCAGAGATTGTATTGCATCTGTGATGTGAATTTCACCACCATTTCCGGGTTTCTGGTTTAATAATTTATTAAAAATTGTCTTTGGTAAAATATATCTACCAATTACCGCTCTGTTTGATGGGGCTTTTTTAATAGACGGTTTTTCAACTACCTCTTTAATAATAAAATTATTTTTAGAAACTTTTTTTGATAAATTATAAATACCCCATCTAGATACTGTTTTTTTTTTAACTTTCATACTAGCCATAACTGAAGATTTATATTTATTGTGAGCAGAGATCATAGATTTTGAACAATTGTGTTTCATTATCAGATCATCAGGCAACAACATTAAAAAATATTTATCTTTAATAAATTTTTTTGTTTTAAGAACAGCATCACCTGTACCCTTGGGTTTATTTTGATAAACAAATTTTATCATTTTTTTATATTTTTGAATTTTTTTATATTCTTCAATAATTTTAGGATCTTTTTTCTTTTTAATTATATTTTTATAAAATTTATCACTGTAAAAATATTTTTTAATCATCATTTTCTTTTTTGAAATAATAAAAATTATCTCTTTAATACCAGCGTCTATACATTCTTGTAAGATATATTCAATTCCAGGTTTTCCATTGATAGGTAATAACTCCTTTGCAAAAACACTTGTCAAAGGCAACAATCTGGTACCAAGCCCAGCTAATGGAATAATAGCTTGTTTAATCATTTAAATGTTTTACTTATTTAAGAAATTTACACAAATGAAAATTTTATTAAATAAGACTTCATTGACTGAATCATTAAGGCATTTTAATGATATTGGGTTTGTGCCTACAATGGGCTCAATACATAAAGGACATTTATCACTTATCAGTAAGTCGAGTCAAATGTGTAATAAAACAATAGTTAGTATTTTTGTTAATCCAAAACAGTTCAATAATAAAAAAGATTTTAAAACTTATCCCAAAAATATTAAGAAAGATTTAAAGGCATTAAATCAAAGTAAAATGGTTGATTTCGTTTATATTCCAAAATTTAAAGATATCTTTAAAAATTATAAAAAACCTAAGATTAAACTGAATGAGAAAGATAAAATTTTATGTGCTAAATATAGAAAAGGCCATTTTGAAGGTGTTTTAGATGTAATGGATAGGTTAACTGATATAGTTAGACCAGCCAAAATTTTTATGGGAAGTAAAGATTTTCAGCAATTGATTTTGGTTAAAAAATATTTAAAGAAAAAATATGATGCCAATGTTGTAGGATGCAAAACTATTCGTACAAAAAATAAGTTAGCCCTATCATCTAGAAATTACCTTCTTTCTAAAGGAAATCTTATTTTAGCAAGTAAAATAATAAGAAAATTAATTAATGTAAAAAAAAATATTAAAAATAAAAAAAATAAAAATAAATATCTATTGACTGTAAAAGATAATTTTCAAAAACAATTTAAAATTAAAATTGAGTACTTAGAACTTAGAGATATAAACAACTTAAAATTATCAAATGTTATTAATACATCTAGAATATTTGTAGCGTACTATTTAGATGGAGTCAGGTTAATAGATAATTTATAAGTTATAAAAAATAAGCCCCAACACCTAAAAAAGATACAAAACCAATTACATCTGTTATTGTTGTTACAAACACACTTGAAGCTATCGCTGGATCAATGTTCATTTTTTTTAGAGTAAATGGAACTAATATTCCAAATAAACCTGCAATGATCATTGTTAAAACCATTGAAATAGCGATTATTATTGAGAGTAGATTGTCTTGAAACCATATTTGTACAACTATAGCACTAATAATTGCAAAAATAACTCCATTCAAAATACCAATTGAAAACTCTTTAAAAACATTTGAGGAAAAATTATTTTTAGTCAGATCATTAGTTGCAATAGTTCGTACAGTAACTGCTAATGTTTGCATTCCAGCATTACCACCCATTGAAGCCACTATTGGCATTAAAAAAGCCAAAACTACCATTTGTTCAATTGTTGCTCCAAATAAACTTATACACCACGTAGCTAGAAATGCTGTAAATAAATTTAATAGTAACCAATTAAATCTTCTTTTTGTTTTGGTTATAACTCCATCTGTTATTTCTTCATCACCAACCCCTGCTAATCTCAATGCATCTTCTTCCGCTTCCTCCTTTAAGACTGTTAGTACATCATCATTCATAATCATACCTACAAGCTTGTTATTTTTGTCAACAACTGCTGCTGAATTAAGATTGTAGTTTTCAAACAAATTAGCAACTTCCTCCTTATCCATATCTACAGGTACTAATAATTGTGACTCAGACATTACAGTCACCATCTTAGTATCTCTTGGAGATGTTAATACTTTAGAAGAAGGAACTGTGCCTATAGGGTTAAAATCTTCATTAACTATGAAAATTTCTAAAAATTCCTCAGGAAGATCATTATTTTCTCTCAAATAATCAATTGTTTGTCCTACAGACCAATTACTCGGTATGGCCGTAAATTCTCTTTGCATTAATCTAGCAGCTGAATCTTCTGGATAACTTAAACTCTCTAATAAAGCAAAACGATCTTTAGGTGGCAAAGAGCTAAGAATGTTATTTTTGTCTTCCTCAGGTACATTTTCTAAAATAGATATTGCATCATCTGAATCTAAATTTTTAATAATGCTTACGATTGAGTCAGAAGATAAATAATTAATTATTTCTGTTTGGATTGACTCGTTAAGCTCAACAAATACTTCTGGATCTATATTAAAGTTATTTAGTTTAATTAGACTTTCTCTGTCGTTATAGCTTAAATGTTCAATTATATCTGCTGCATCAGCAGGGTGCATTTCGCTAAAAGAATTAGTAATAAATTGAGCATCATTGTTGGCTATTTTTGAAGTAACAACTCTGATGTACTCTTTATTAAATTCAAAATTTGCTTTTTTATCTTTAGTTTTTTTTGTTAAAGACATAAATTTACCTATAATTTAAATTTGCACTATTAATACATAATAAAGATAATACAATTTATAAATGAATATAGAGATCAAAAAGTCAGTAAAACCGGTAAATTATATTGATGCTATAAATTTTATGGAAGAAAGATTAGAACAATTATTTAAAAAAAACGAAAAAGAATTGATATGGACTTTAGAGCACAATGAAATTTATACTGCTGGGACTAGTTACAGTAAAAAAGATATTATTGATAAATCAATAAAAATTATTGAAACAAACAGAGGTGGGAAGATCACATGTCATGGTCCTGGACAATTAATTTGTTACTTTGTTTTAGATTTAAGAAATAAAAAAGATATTAGAAAATTTATTAATTCTATTGAAAAAACAATTATAGAAACTTTAAAAACTTTTGAAATAGAAACTTTTTCTGACAAAGATAATATTGGTATTTGGCATGAGGAAAATGGTATTATAAACAAAGTTGCAGCAATCGGTGTAAGAGTAAAAAAATGGATTGCCTATCATGGTTTTGCAATAAATATAGACAATAATATTGATCAATATAAAAAAATTATACCCTGTGGAATAAAAGATAAAGGAATATCAAATTTAAATAAAATTAAAAATCAAGATTATTCAAAACTAAGAGATCTATTAATAGAAAAATTTATTTTAAACCTGGAAAGCTAAGTCTTTTTGTCTTCAATAACTTTTTAAAATAATCTGGTAATAAAGCTCTATACGTGTGTCTAACATCATTAATTATAAATTTTATTTGATAAGAGTGAAGCATTAAATTTTTATTTAGACCTCTAGTAGTATTTGATAATTTATATTTAATGTCTCCAAAGATCGGATGACCCAATGCATATAATTGTTTTCTTAATTGATGCTTACGACCAGTTATTGGCTTTAGCTCGAGTAGACTAGCCTCTGAATTTTTATCAAGTACTTTGTATAAAGTTTTAGCTTTTTCTATGATTTTTTTTTCTCCCTCGTGTCTTATTAAATCATCATTCCATTCACCAGAATCTTTAGCTAGTTCGCCGTGACAGATAGCTAAATAGGTTTTGTGAACTTTTCTAAGTCTAAATAAAGAAGTTAATAATTGAGCACTTTCTCTATTTTTTGCTATAATAAAAACTCCAGATGTATCTTTGTCTAAACGGTGTACTGAATAAGGTTTTGTACCTTGAAAGATTTCACTTTTAGAAAAAATATCAACAAGATTTTTTTTTGATTTGGTTCCTCCTTGAACTGATATTCCTGAACTTTTGTTTAGCACTATAAAGTTTTCATTATTATCAATTATTTGATCTTCATTTGATTTTATAACCTCTTTAGATGGCTTAAATTTAATTTTTTTTTGAATAATTGTTTCTTTAAATTCAATATTGAATAAATCAATATTGTCTTTTGGATTAATTTTTTGTGAACTTTTAATTTTCTTTTTATTTAATTTAATTTTGCCTGATCGTAAAAACTTTTCTATTAATCCTTGGGGGATTTTTCCAAATTTAATCCTTATCCATCGATCAATACGCATATCATTACACGTTGAATCAACGATGTAAGACTTTTTCATGGTTTTGAATTTATGCTGATGCTTGTTTTTTTTCTTCAGCTTTATTGGATTCTTTTTTTGTATCTTTCTTGGGTTTATCTACTCTTTTTGCTTCAATATCTCTATCAACAAACTCAATTATAGCCATTGGTGCGTTATCACCATATCTAAATCCAGCTTTTATAATTCTTGTATATCCACCTTTTCTATTTTCATATCTTTTAGAAAGTGTTTTTTTAACTTTATCAGCAGACTTAATGTCTTGAAGTTGTGAAACTAACATCTTAGTTGTTTGTAAAGTTTCCTTTTTTCCTAATGTAATAATTTTATCAGCCTGAGGTTTTAAAAATTTTGCTTTTGGCAAAGTAGTCTTTATTTGTTCATATTTAATTAAAGAATTTAGCATATTCTTTAATAGAGCTTTTCTATGTTCTGAAGTCCTGTTTAACTTCTTATTTGCCATTCCGTGTCTCATTAAATGGCTTCCTCTAATTTTTTAGACATTTCTGCTATATTATCTGGTGGCCAGTTAGGAATTTCCATACCAAGATATAATGACATTCCGGTTAAAACTTCCTTAATTTCATTTAAAGATTTTCTTCCAAAATTAGGAGTTCTTAACATCTCACCTTCAGATTTTTGAACTAAATCTCCAATATAGATGATATTATCATTCTTTAAACAATTCATAGATCTTACAGACAGTTCTAATTCATCTACTTTTCTTAATAAATTTTTATTGAATTCAGGTTCAGTAGAAACTTCTTTCACTGGAGCTTCAACTGGTTCATCAAAATTAATAAACATTTTTAGCTGATCTTGGAAAATTCTTGCTGAATAAGCAACAGCATCCTCAGCTGATATAGATCCGTTAGTTTCAACCTCCATAATTAATTTGTCATAATCAAGTGCTTTTCCTTCTCTAGCGGTACTAACAGAAAATGAAACCTTTTTTACCGGACTATAAAGAGAGTCGATAGCAATTAGTCCTAGCGGTGGCTCCTCTGGCTTATTAAGATCTGCTGGAACATAACCTTTTCCCGTACTTACATTCATTTCCATATGAAAAGAAGTTTTTTCGTCTAGATTACAAATTACTAATTCTGGATTTAATATTTCTACATCAGCAACAGGCGCAATATCAGAAGCTTTAATTTCACCTGGCCCTTTAGCATCTAAGATTAATTTTTTTGTACCCTCTGAATTACATTTTAATGCTAAAGATTTAACGTTTAAAACAATATCTGTTACATCTTCTCTAACACCTTTAATTGATGTAAATTCATGTAGAACACCATCTATTTGTATTGATGTAACCGCTGCTCCCCTTATTGAAGAAAGTAAAATTCTTCTAAGTGAATTTCCTAAAGTTAGGCCATAACCTTTTTCTAATGGTTCAGCAACTATTTTTGCATGAGTTAAGTCATCACTTATTTGCACATCTAGTTTTGATGGCTTAATTAATGACTTCCAATTTTTTATATTAACATTTTCGACTTCCATTAAACTCTCCTTTTCTTTGGTGGTCTAGTCCCATTATGAGGCATGGGTGTAGTGTCTTTAATAGACAAAATTTTAAATCCTCTTGCTTGTAAAGCTCTTAAAGCAGTTTCTCTTCCTGATCCTGGTCCTTTTACTTCAACAGATAAAGTTTTCATTCCGTACTCTAACGCTTTTGAAGCAGCGGAGTCTGCAGCAATCTGTGCAGCATATGGAGTGGATTTTCTTGATCCCTTAAACCCTTTTTGACCAGCCGAAGCCCAAGATATTACATTACCATTTGTATCAGCTATTGAAATTATTGTGTTATTAAAAGTTGATTGTACATATGCAATTCCATTTAGAATATTCTTTTTAATTTTCTTCTTTTTTGAATAAGAACTTTTCGCACTCTTTTTAGAAGATTTCTCTACCTTCTGATCATTATTTTCAACTTTATCAGATTTTGCCATGACTATTTTTTAGTTGGTGTTAATTTTTTACCTGCAATTGCTATTGCTTTTCCTTTTCTTGTTCTCGCATTACATCTAGTTCTTTGACCTCTAGCTGGTAATTTTTTTCTATGTCTAGTTCCCCTATAACAAGCTAGATCAATTAGTCTTTTTATACTCAGTGAATAATCTCTTCTAAGATCTCCTTCAACTTTAAAATTTTGATCTATATACTCGCGTATTTTTAATATTTCGTCGTCAGTAAGATCATTAACTCTTTTAGCTTTTGGAATTTCAAGTGATGAACAAATCTGATTGGAAAATTTGTCTCCTATTCCATAAATATAGGTAAGTCCAATGTGGACAAGTTTGTTCTGTGGAATATTTATACCTGCGATACGAGCCATAAGTTTTGTGATAAATTGTGCCTTTTATATAAGAAGATTAATCAAAGTCAACGCCTTAAACATTGATAAAAGTGTCGATTTTATTGGTTATTTGTTCGATTTCATCACTTCCATCAATTTCATGGAAATTAGAATTTTTAGAATAGAAATCTAAAACTGGTTTAGTTGTTTCCATGTAAGTGTCATACCTTTTTAAAATTGTATTCAATTCATCATCTGACCTTTTTTCAAGGATTTTTCTTTTTTGTATTCTTTTGATTATTGTCTCTTTGTTAACATTAAGAAAAAAAACAAAATCTATCTTCTGGTTTGAGCTATTAAGTAATAAGTCTAGATTTTTTGCCTGATTTATTGACCGTGGATAGCCATCAAATATTAATTTATTTTTTTTTTGGGGATCAAATACTTGTTTTTCTAAAAGTTGATTAACAATATCATCATTAACAAACCTTCCATCATTCATAACATCAATAATTTTTTTACCAATATCTGAATTATTTTTTATTTCCTCTCTTAAGATATCTCCTGTTGAAATTTGAAAATTACTAAGTTTTTTTACTAAATATTTTGCTTGAGTTCCTTTACCAGCACCCGGAGGTCCAAATAAAATTATATTCACTTATCTACCAAATTTAGTTTTTTTAATTAATTGTTCGTATTGTGAACTCATCAATCTAGTTTGGATTTGTGTTACAGTGTCAATGGCAACTACTACAACAATTAAAATTGAAGCACCACCTAAATAAAAAGGAATAGGATAATTTGCGATTAAAAATTCAGGCATTAAACATACCAAAGTTAAATATAAAGCGCCAATGGTGGTAAGTTTGGTAGAAATATTTTCAATATACATTGCAGTGCTTTCACCTGGTCTAATACCAGGAACAAACCCGCCATATTTTCTTAAATTTTCTGCCGTCTCTGTTGGGTTAAATGTTATAGATGTGTAAAAAAAGGTGAAAAATATTATTCCAGATGCATAAAGCAACATGTATAGAGGCTGACCCTGGGTGAAGAATGAACTTAAATTCAAAAAAGTCTCATTATCTGAGAAAGAAAAATTTGAAAAAGTAACTGGTAACAATAAAAGTGCAGAAGCAAATATAGCAGGAATTACGCCTGCTTGATTTATTTTTAAAGGTAAATGTGATGATTCACCACCATACATTTTGTTACCCATTTGTCTTTTAGGGTAATTGATAAGAATTTTTCTTAGTGCTCTTTCCATAAATACAACAAACAATATTGTTAAAATCAGTAGAACAAAAATAGCTAATATCATAAAGGTTGATACAGCACCTGTTCTTCCAAGTTCAAAAGTAGTAACTAAAGCCCTGGGTATTTCTGCAACAATCCCTGCAAAAATTATTAATGATATACCATTACCAATTCCTCTTTGGGTAATTTGTTCACCTAGCCACATTAAAAATATAGTACCAGCTACAATAGTTGTTACGGTTGTGATTTTAAAGAAAGCTCCAGGATTGATGACTAAATCTGCTGAAGACTCTAAACCAACTGATAATCCATAACCTTGTACAGTTGCTAATAAAACAGTTCCATATCTTGTAATTTGTGTAATTTTTGCTCTGCCAGTTTCGCCTTGAGCTTTTAGATTTTTGAAATAATCGGATACCCCAGTTAAAAGCTGAACAATAATTGCAGAAGAAATATATGGCATGATACCAAGAGCGAATATAGCCATTCTGCTAACAGCACCACCTGCAAACACGTTAAACATTCCAAGCAATCCCTTTTGATTACCATCCATCATTATCTTTAATTGTTCTGGATCTATACCTGGAAGAGGAACAAATGTTCCAAATCTATATACGGCAAGAATAAAGATAGTAAATATTATCCTATTTCGTAAATCAGTTGTTGATGATGAATCACTCATATCAATTAACTATTTTTTTAGCTGAATAGATCCACCAATTTTTTCAAGTTTTTCTATTGCGGACTTTGAAGCTAAATCTGCTTCAATATTAATTTTATCCTTAACTTCACCTGTGCCTAAAATCTTAAGTTTTTTTGAATTCTTGTTTATTAATTTTAACTTCTTTAACAATTCAGAATTAAGTACTTCGTTAGGGTTTATATTTTTCTTATCAATATATGATTGAATTTTTTCTAAATTTAAGATTGCTATTCGTTCCTTAGAAATAGGATTAAATCCTCTTTTGGGTAATCTTCGATACAATGGCATTTGACCACCTTCAAAACTTTTAATGGAAACACCAGATCTTGATTTTTGACCTTTAACTCCTCTACCGGAGGTTTTGCCTTTACCAGAGCCAATACCTCTACCAACTCTAATTTTAGATTTATTTATCTTATCTCTATTATTTAAACTTATCATTATCCTCTTTTTTCAACTATTTCTGAAATTTTCTTATTTCTTATTGCAGATATTTGTTTAGGTGAACTTTGTTTCAGTAGGGCTTTCATTGTTGCTCTAATAACGTTGTGTGCATTAGAAGTACCCATTGATTTAGCCACAATATCTTTAACACCTAAAACTTCACAAACTGCTCTAACAGGTCCTCCTGCAATAATACCTGTACCTTTAGATGCTGCTCTTAAAACAATTCTACCAGAACCATCTTTTGCTTTAACATCATGATGTATAGTTCTGCCTTCCCTAAGAGGAATATGAGTAAGTTTTCTTCTAGCCATTTCATTAGCTTTTTTAATAGCATCTGGAACTTGTTTCGCCTTCGCATGAGCTATTCCAATTTTTCCAGCTTGATTGCCAACTACGACTAGTGCTGAAAAACCAAATCTTCTTCCACCCTTCACAACTTTAGTAATTCTGTTTATGTGAACTAATTTTTCAAGTATATCATCGTTTTTTTTATCCTTAAAATTTTCCATATTAAAATTCCATTCCATTTTCTCTTAAGGTTTCAGCAAAAGCTTTAACTCTGCCATGATATTTATATAAACCTCTATCAAAATAGATTTTGGTTATATTTTTTTCTTGAGCCTTTTTTGCTAATTTTTGTGCCACTAGTTTAGATAGTTCAGTTTTGTTCACTTTTTCACCAGACCTAAGATCTTTTTCAACTGAAGATGCAGACAATAATGTTACCTTTTTAATATCGTCAATTATTTGAGCCGAAATATTTTTTGCTGATCTTGAGATACTCAATCTAAATCTGTCACTTGCCGCAACCCTTTTAACTTTGTTGCTTACACGAAACCTTTTTCTAATACTTGTGTTTAGTTTCATTATTTTTTCTTTCCTTCTTTTTTAAGAACGTATTGTCCTTTTTCTCTTATTCCCTTACCTTTATAAGGTTCTATTTTTCTTAAGGTTTTAATTTTGGATGCAACAGCACCAACAAGTTGCTTGTCTGATCCTGTAATTTTTAAAGTTGTTTGTTTTTCCACTGCAATTTTAATTCCTTCAGGTATATCAAAATTAATATCGTGACTATATCCTAATTGTAAATTTAATTGATTACCTTTAAGAGCAGCCCTGTATCCTACACCAACTAATTCTAAGATTTTTTCATAACCTGCACTAGAGCCTATAACAGCATTATTAATTAAGCTTCTATTCATGCCCCAAAGTCTTTTTGAATTTTGATCAACTTTTTTAGGTTTAATTGATATTTCTTTTCCCTCTTTTATATCTAAATTAAACATATCAAGATCAATATTGATTGATTTTTTACCTAATGGGCCTTCAATATTGATAATATTTCCAGCTAAAGCAACTTTTACTTTTTCAGGGATTGATATATTTATTTTACCTATTTTAGACATTAAAATACCTTACAGATTATTTCTCCACCAACTTTTTGTTTTCTGGCATCGATATCTGTCATAACACCTTTTGGTGTAGAGATTATAGCGATACCAAGTCCATTATTAATTTTCGGTAGACCACTTGCACTTGAAAAAATTCTTCTTCCAGGCTTTGAAACTCTTTCAAAAGCACTGATAACTGGATTTCCAGAATGATATTTTAATTCTAAGGATAAAGTAGGTTTCTTATCCTCTGCATTTATTTTAAAATCTTTTATAAATCCTTCATTTTTTAATATATCAGCAATTTTTGTTTTAAAATTAGAGGAAGGCAATTCTACTTTTTTATGATTTCTAGCTTGAGCATTTTTTACTCTGGCAATCATATCTCCTATTGGGTCACTTAAACTCATAATTGTCCTTTCTACCAGCTAGATTTAACTAGTCCTGGTATTTTTCCTTGTAATCCTAATTGTCTTAATGCAATTCTTGAAATTTTTAATTTTCTATAAACTCCATGCGGTCTTCCTGTTATTTCACATCTATTCATAATTCTAGTTTTTGCAGAGTTTCTTGGTAGTTTTGATAATTTTTGTTGTGCCTTAAACCTTTCTTCAAGTGTTATTTTCTTATCCATCACTATTTTTTTCAAAGCTGCTCTTTTCTTATAAAGCTTATCAGATAGTTTAATTCTACTTTTATTTTTATTTACAGCACTCAATTTAGCCATGTTTAATTATCTCCTTTTTTAATAAATGGAAAATTCATTTTTTCTAATAATGCGAAACTATGTTCCTTATTAATCGCTTTAATGACAATTATAATATCTAATCCTCTCACTTTTTCAGCTCTATCAAAACTAACTTCAGGAAAAATTATATGTTCTTTAATACCAAATGTGTAATTGCCAAATTTGTCAAATCCCTTCGGAGATAGTCCTCTAAAATCTTTTATTCTAGGTAGAGCAATATTTACTAGTCTGTCTAAAAACTCGTACATTTTATATTTTCTCAGTGTAACTTTTAATCCAGCATTAGAACCTTTTCTTGTCTTAAAATTTGCAACTGATTTTTTAAACTTTGTCGTAACAGGTTTTTGTCCAGTTATCTTTGCTAGATCTTCTTCACAAGATTTTAGAATTTTTGCATCTGAAGCGTCCAAACCAAGTCCCATATTTAAAACTATTTTTTCAATTTTTGGTGCCATATAAATATTTTTAAACCCAAATTGATCTTTCAATGCTAGTTGAATTTCTTTATTAAATATTTCTTTTAATCTTGGTGTCATTATTTTTTAGCCTCTTTTTTTTTAGCAGATTTTTCATCAATTAATTTTAAATTAGACAAATGGATAAAGCTTTCTTTTGGAAAAATACCACCTTTTTTCTCTTTAGTTGTTTTGACATGTTTTTTACACATATTTATTTCTTTTACTTTTGCTCTATTGTTTGCTCTATCAATTTCAATAACTTCACCCTCTTTTTTTCTATCTTTACCAGTCAAAACTCTAACTTTTAATCCTTTTTTAATCATCCTATAAAACCTCCGGTGCTAACGAGATAATCTTCATTTGACCTCTGCTTCTTAATTCTCTTGTGACAGGGCCAAAAATTCTAGTACCGACTGGTTCACCTTTGTCATCTACTAATACTGCTGCATTATTATCAAATTTTACTTTTGAACCATCATTTCTATGAATTCCTTTTTTAACTCTAACAACAACTGCCTTATGAACTGTACCCTTCTTCACTTTACCCTTGGGTATAGCTTCTTTAACAGCTATTACTATAGTATCTCCAATACTTGCATATCTTCTTTTAGATCCACCAAGAACTTTAATACACTCTATTCTTTTTGCCCCTGTATTATCAGCTACTTGTAATTCTGTTTGTACACCAATCATTATTTTGTAATCTCCATAACTTGAAATTTTTTATTTTTTGAAAAAGGCTTACTTTCAATTATTGATACTTTATCACCAGTTTTAAATTTATTATTTTCATCATGAGCATTATAATTTTTTCTAACCCTAATCACTTTTTTAAGCACAGGATGTGAATACTTTCTCTCAACCATAACAGTAATAGTCTTATTTGGCTTATCGCTTATCACTACACCTGTTAATATTTTTTTAGGCATTGATTTTTCCTTTTAGTATAGTATTTAGTCTTGCTATTGTTTTTCTTGTTTCCCCTATTTTTGCTGGATTTGTTATTTGAGAATTCATTTTCTGAAATCTAAAATTAAAGAGATCTTTTTTAAGTTTTTCAATATTTTTCAATATTTCGTCTTTTGATAATTTTTTAATTTCGTTTTTTTTCATTATGCAAATCTCTTAATTGTTTTAGTTTTTATTGGTAATTTTGCAGATGCCTTATATAAAGCCTCTTTTGCTATTTGTTCTGAAACACCATCAACCTCAAATAAAATTCTGCCTGGTTTAACTCTACAAGCAAAATACTCTGGCGATCCTTTTCCTTTACCCATTCTAACTTCAATCGGTTTCTTAGAAACTGGTATATTGGGAAAAATCCTTGTCCAAACTCTACCTTGTCTTTTCATATGTCTTGTTAAGGCTACTCTAGCAGCTTCAATTTGTTTCCCAGTTACTCTTTCTGGCTGTAAAGCTTTTAATGCATAAGCTCCATAATTTATAGTACTAGCTCTTGTAGCATTGCCATGAATTCTGCCTTTATGCGCTTTTCTCCACTTTGTTCTTACCGGTTGTAACATTACTGTTTGCCCTCTTGTGGTTTTGCTTTATTAGTTTCTTGGCTAAATTCTCTTGCAAAAACTTCACCTTTGTAAATCCAAACTTTAATTCCAATAATTCCATAAGTAGTTAATGCTTCTGCTTCAGCATAATCAATATCTGCTCTTAATGTGTGCGATGGAATGCTTCCGTCCCTTAACCATTCAGTCCTAGCAATTTCATTTCCACCTAATCTTCCACTGACAGAGACTTTGATACCTTTAGCACCTAATCTAATACAAGATTGCATAGCTCTTTTCATTGCTCTCCTATAAGAAATCCTTTTCACTAGCTGCTGTGCAATATTTTCTGCAACTAAATAAGCATTAGTCTCAGGTTTTTTTACCTCTTTAATATTCAAATTTACTTCATTCTTGGTGAATTTCGAGAGATTATTTTTTATTTTGTCAATGTCACTTCCCTTTTTACCAATCACAAAACCAGGTCTAGAAGTATAGATAGTCACGTAACACTTGTTAGATGTTCGTTCAATCATAACTTTAGATACACCAGAGTTGATAACATTTTTTTTTATATATTCACGGATTTTGAAATCTTCAATTAAGTAATTACCAAAATCTTTTTTCTTAGCGTACCAAACAGAGTCCCAACCTCTGTTTACACCTAATCTAAAACCTACAGGATTAACTTTTTGACCCATGCTTCTCCATTTGTTTTGTTTCCGATAATATTATTGTAACTGTTGACCAAGGTTTCAAAATTGGGGCTGCTCTTCCTTTTGCACGAGGTCTAAATCTTTTCATAACTATTTTTTTCCCACAGTATGCTTCCTTAACAACTAGATTATCAATGTCATACTGAAAATTATTTTCTGCGTTTGCGACTGCTGAACTGATTGTTTTTCTAATATCTCTTGTAATTCTTTTTTCAGAGAATTGTAAATCTCTAATTGCTACATCAACCTTTTTTCCAACTATACTTTTTAGTATTGGATTAAGTTTTCTGACACTTGATCTAACACCATTATTTATAGACTTTACGGTCTTACCTTTATTCTTATCAATTTTCTTTTTTTTTTCCATAATTATTTCTTATCTGCTGTAGCAGGTTTAGCTTTTTTATCTGCAGGTGTATGACCAAAAAATGTTCTTGTTGGTGCAAACTCACCTAGCTTATGTCCAACCATATCTTCTGATACCGTGATCGGAATAAATTTTTTTCCATTATAAATTTGAAAACTAACTCCCACAAAATCTGGTAAAATAGTTGATTTTCTAGACCATGTTTTAATAGGAATTTTTTTTGGATCATCTTTATATTTATCAACTTTTTTCATTAAACTTTCTTCTACAAAAGGTCCCTTCCAAACTGCTCTAGCCATTACTTGGTATCCTTCCTTTTGTTTCTTCTTTTAACTATGAATTTATCTGTTCTCTTATTGTCTCTTGTTTTTAATCCTTTGGCTGATTGACCTGTAGGCGAAACAGGATGTCTACCACCAGCAGATTTACCTTCACCACCTCCATGTGGGTGATCTACAGGGTTTTTAACAACACCTCTAGTATGTGGTCTTCTTCCCAACCATCTTGATCTACCTGCTTTTCCAATTTTAATATTTTTTTGATCCGGATTACTTAAAATTCCTATTGTAGCTAAAGCTCTAGAATCAATTTTTCTAACTTCACCTGATGCAAGTTTAATTAAACTGTAATTTCCGTCTAAACCACTAATTGTTACAGAAGATCCTGCTGATCTAGCAATTTTTCCACCACCACCTGGCTGAATCTCGACATTATGAATATTAATACCAACTGGGATATCTTGCAAAGGCATACAGTTTCCGATTTTAATGTCTTTTTTGGATCCACTTTCAATTTTATCACCTACTTTTATTTTTTGAGGTGCAAGAAAGTATGCGTGAGTTCCATCTTCAAACTTAACTAACATAATATAGCATGATCTATTTGGATCGTATTCTACTCTTTCAACAGTAGCTTCCATGTCAAATTTCTTTCTATAAAAGTCAACATGTCTGTACATTTTTTTGTGACCACCGGCTCTGTTTATTGAAGTAATATGACCATTATTATTTCTACCTTTCATGGCATTTTTAGGAGAAACAAGAGACTTAAAAGGTTTACCTTTCCATAGTTCAGTTCTATCAACTAAAATAGTCCCTCTAGTAGATTTTGTGTACGGTTTAAAAGTTTTTAATGCCATTTATTAAATTCCTGTTGTTAGATCAATACTCTGACCTTTTTTAAGTGTAATTATTGCTTTTTTATACCCTGAAACTTTTACTTTTTTTCCTCTAGTAACTTTAATTCTGTTCTGCTTATTTATAATATTAATTTTTGTAACATTTACTTTAAAAATTTTTTCAATATTTTTTTTAAGATTTTTTTTGTTAGCACCATCAGGTACTTTGAATGTAATCTTATTTAACTCAGATAAATTTGTTGATTTCTCTGTAACAACTGGTGAAAGAATTTTGTCGTATAAATGTATTTTATCCATTTTAAGAATATCTCTTTTCTAGTTCTTTTACTGAACTTTCAGTAAATACAACTTTTTTAAATTTAATTATGTCATAGGCACTAAAATGATTGACATCAGTAACTTTAACGTTTGGGATATTTCTTGCTGATTTTTCAACTTTTTCCTTAGAATTTTTATCTAGTATTAATAGTGAATTTGAAATTTCTAGTTTATTAATTATTGAGCTCATTTCTTTAGTTTTTTTTATTTCAGAACTAAAGTCATTTAAAATTAATAAATTCTTATTATTATTTTTTTCCGTAATTAGTGATGCAACACTCAATTTTTTTTCATTTTTATTTAATTTTCTTTTTTTGTAAGCTAGTTCACCTTTTGGTCCGTGTGCTATACCACCACCAACAAAAATTGGAGCTTTTCTACTTGCATGTCTAGCACCACCCGTACCTTTTTGTGCATAAATTTTTGAAGTTGGTCCTCTAACTTCATTTTGCTGCTTGGTTTTTCCATGTCTTCCCTTATAATTTGCATTTGTTTTGTAAAGTACGCTGCTAACAAGCTTATTGTTAATTTTTGCCGAGAAAATTTTATCTAGCACCTCAATGCTATCTTTTTTTCCATCAATACTAATTTTATCTAATTTCATTATTTTTCTTTTTATCAGGTGTTTTTTTTGCTTGCTCAGCAGCTGCTAGTTTTTCAGTAATAGTCATTTTCCTAATATTTTTTACTGAACCCTTAACCAATACTTCTGAATTTTTTGAACCTGGAATTGATCCTTTTAAATAAAGTAGTTCGTTTTCTAAATCTGTTTTGATAATTTCAATATTTTGCATAGTTCTTAATTTGTCACCCATATGACCTGCCATTTTCTTACCTTTAAAAACTTTTCCTGGATCTTGGCTATGACCTGTTGAACCATGTGCTCTGTGCGAAATAGAGACTCCATGACTGGCTCTTAAGCCACCAAAATTGTGTCTCTTCATAGCACCTGCAAAACCTTTACCAATAGTTTTTGATCTTGTGTCTACAAATTTAGTATCCTTGAAAATCTCCAAACCGAACTCATTACCTTCTTTGTATGCGGAAGTGTCATTTACCCTAAATTCTTTTAATTTTTTCTTTGCTTCAGTATTTTTTTTAGCAAAAAAACCTTTCATAGCTTTTGTTAGTTTCGAATTTTTAATTTTACCATATCCAAGCTGTACTGCTTTATATCCACGGTTTGCCTCTTCGATAACTTGAATTACTCTAGCCTTCTCAACTTTTAAAACTGTAACCGGAACTATCTGACCAGATTTATAAAATTCTCTAGTCATTCCAATTTTTTTACCTATTAAAGCTATTTCACTCATAATTATATTTTTATTTCCACATCTACACCTGAAGCTAAGTCTAATTTCATTAATGCTTCTACTGTTTGAGGTGTTGGCTCAATAATATCTATTAATCTTTTGTGCGTTCTAGTCTCGAATTGTTCTCTACTTTTTTTATCAATATGAGGAGATCTAAGTACAGTATATCTCTCTATTCTTGTCGGTAGAGGAATTGGTCCTTTAATTGTAGCACCAGTTCTTTTTACTGTATTTACTATTTCTTCAGTTGATGCATCTAATACTTTATTATCGTAGGCTCTAAGTTTAATTCTAATATTTTGTTTTTCCATAATTACCCTGCGATCTTTTTAGTTACTTCGTCCTGAACATTTTGTGGGACTTTGGAATAATGATCAAAAAACATAGAATATTGGGCTCTACCTTGTGACATTGATCTTAAATTATTAATGTATCCAAACATATTTGCTAAAGGCACCATTGCTGTAATTACAGTTGCGTTGCCCCTTTGCTCTTGCGTGCTAATCTGGCCTCTTCTACTGTTTAGATCTCCTATAACATCACCCATATAGTCTTCCGGTGTTACTACTTCAACTCTCATAACTGGTTCTAATAACTTTAAACCACCTTTTGTGCACGCCTCTTTGAAACAAGCTCTACTAGCTAATTCAAAAGCTAATACACTTGAGTCAACGTCGTGATGAAGTCCATCTAAAATAGTTACCTTGTAATCTATCATTGGGAAACCAGCTAAAATTCCACCATCTGATATAGTTTCAATTCCTTTTTCTACACCAGGTATAAATTCTTTAGGAATTGCTCCACCTTTGATTTTACTTTCAACTTCTCTACCTTTGCCAGCTTCTTGTGGCTCAACTAATAATTTAACTTTAGCAAATTGTCCTGCACCACCACTTTGTTTTTTGTGTGTATATTCAACCTCAGAAGCAGCTTCAATTGTTTCTCTATATGCAACTTGAGGAGCACCAACATTAGCTTCAACTTTAAATTCTCTTTTCATTCTATCAACAATAATGTCTAAGTGTAGCTCGCCCATACCTTTAATGATAGTTTGGCCAGACTCTTCATCAGAAGTTACTCTAAATGATGGATCCTCTTTTGCTAATCTACCTAAAGCTTCACCCATTTTTTCTTGGTCAGCTTTTGTTTTTGGCTCTACTGCAATTTCGATAACTGGATCAGGAAATTCCATAGGTTCAAGTAAAACAGAATTTTCCTCATCACATAAAGTATGGCCAGTAATGGTATTTTTTAATCCGGCTAAAGCAACTATATCACCAGCATTGGCTTCTTTAATGTCTTCTCTTGAGTTAGCATGCATTAAAAGCATCCTCCCAACTCTTTCCTCTTTTTCTTTTGATGAGTTAAATACAGCAGTTCCAGTTTTAACTGTTCCTGAATAAATTCTTATAAAAGTTAAAGAACCAACAAATGGATCGTTAGCAACTTTAAAAGCTAGAGCCGAAAATGGTACACTGTCATCAAATTTCATTTCCATCTCATCTTCAGACCCTAATTTAGTTCCTTTAATAGAACCAATATCAACAGGACTTGGTAAGTAATGAACAACAGCATCAAGTAAAGGCTGTACTCCTTTGTTTTTAAATGCTGAACCAGTTAAAACTGGTACAAAACTAAAATTTAAAGTTCCACTTCTTATACATTTAATTAAATCTTCCTCTTTGATTTCATCTCCATTTAAATAAGCTTCCATAAGCTTTTCATCTTGCTCAACAGCTGTTTCAACTAATTCTGTTCTATATTTTTCTGAAATTTCTTTTAAATCATCTGGGATATCTTTATATTCCCATTCTGCTCCCAGAGCTTCGTTTTTCCATACTTGTGCTTTCATTTTTACTAAATCAACAACACCTGTTAAAGAAGCTTCTGCACCAATAGGGACCTGAAGTACTAAAGGTTTTGCACCTAATCTATCTTTAATCATATCTACACATCTAAAGAAATCAGCACCAGTTCTGTCTAATTTGTTAACAAAACAAATTCGAGGAACTTTATATTTATCTGCTTGTCTCCATACAGTTTCTGATTGTGGCTCTACACCTGCTACACCATCAAATACTGCAACAGCTCCATCTAAAACTTTAAGTGATCTTTCAACTTCGATTGTAAAATCTACGTGACCTGGAGTATCGATTATATTTATTCTATGGTCATTCCAAAAACAAGTAGTTGCTGCAGATGTAATTGTAATTCCTCTTTCTTGCTCTTGTTCCATCCAATCCATTGTTGCAGCACCATCATGAACTTCACCGATTTTATGGCTTTTACCTGTGTAATATAAAACTCTTTCAGTAGTGGTTGTTTTACCAGCATCTATGTGAGCCATAATCCCAATATTTCTATATTTATCTAAAGTATGAGTTCTAGCCATAATTTTTTACCACCTAAAATGTGCAAAAGCCTTATTTGACTCTGCCATTTTATGAACATCCTCTCTTTTTTTAACTGCAGCTCCTTTTTTTTCATATGCATCAAAAAGCTCATTAAAAATTTTATCTGACATATGTTTATCTTTTCTTTTTCTTGCTGAATCTACTAACCATCTAATTGCTAAAGCTTGTGCTCTTTTACTTTTAACCTCAACCGGGACTTGGTAAGTTGCACCACCAACCCTTCTTGATCTAACTTCTACAGTTGGTTTAATGTTATTGATAGCTTCATTAAAAATATTTATTGGCTCATCTTTGCTTTTGGTTTTAATTTTATCGATTGCATCATAAACAATTTTTGCAGCAACACCTCTTTTGCCGTCATACATAATGTTATTTATTAGCTTTGGAATTATTGTTGAGTTAAATTTTGGATCTGGAACAACATTTTTTTTAGGTTGGGTTTTTTTTCTAGACATTATTTACCTTTTTTTGTTCCGTACAAAGATCTTCTTTGTTTTCTGTTAGCAACGCCTTGAGTATCAAGATTACCTCTAAGAATATGATACCTAACACCTGGTAAATCTTTTACCCTTCCACCTCTAATTAGAACTACAGAGTGTTCTTGAAGATTATGGCCTTCACCAGGAATATAAGCTGTAACTTCAAAACCATTTGATAGTCTTACTCTTGCGACTTTTCTTAAAGCTGAGTTAGGCTTCTTTGGAGTAGTCGTATAAACTTTAACACAAACACCTCTCTTCAAAGGTTGCTTCTGTAAAGCAGGAACTTTGTTCCTCGATACTTGTTTGACTCTTTTTTTTCTTAACAATTGGTTAATTGTTGGCATAAATTTTAAAAAAAATTAATTAATCTATTTTTAGATGAAAATAACTGACAGGTTATTTTGTGGCAGCGTTTAGCACTGTTAGAAGCACTACATTCCAACCAAAAACATCGCCAAATTACTTATTAATTGACCATTGTCAAACTAAAAGTTCAAGTATTAGGCGATTTTTTTACTGATTTGCCTGTGTTTCAGAAGGTTCTGGGCTCTCAATTTTTTCTTGTTCGGATAAGAAGTTATTATCGTCTTCAAGAGCTTTTTTGTTCCATTTATTTTTAATGTTTCCAGTTCCAGCAGGCACTAATCTACCAACAATAACATTCTCTTTAAGGCCATTTAATGGATCAACCTTACCTTTAATAGCTGCATCAGTTAACACTCTTGTAGTTTCTTGGAAAGATGCGGCAGAAATAAATGATTCCGTTTGTAGTGATGCTTTAGTGATACCCATTAAAACTCTCTCACCTAGAGCTGGATTTTTGCCATCTGCAACTAATTTTTCATTAGCATTATCAAATTTAATTCTGTCAATTATTTCTCCGGGTAAATATGATGAATCGCCAGATACTTTGACCTCAACTTTTTTCAACATTTGTCTTAAAATAGTTTCAATGTGCTTATCGTTAATGATTACACCTTGTAATCTATAAACTTCTTGAACTTGGTTGACGAAATATTCTGTTAATTCTTTAATACCCAGAATTCTTAAGATATCATGTGGTAATGGCTGACCATCGAGAAGATATTCACCTTTTTGAATTTTTTCACCAGGATTAAAGTTAATGTGTTTACCTTTTGGTATTAAATAATTTGAAGGTTCGGCTCCATCTTCTGGTACAATTGAAACTCTTTGTTTTCCTCTAACCTCTTTACCAAAAACTACTTGACCATCATTTTCAGCAATAATTGCACTATCTTTTGCTTTTCTTGCTTCAAATAGTTCAGCAACTCTTGGGAGACCTCCAGTAATATCTTTTGTTTTAGTGGTCTCTTTAGGTAATCTCGCAATAACATCTCCTGCAAAAACTTTTTGCCCATCTTTAATAGATAAAATTGAATCTGGAACTAAATAATATCTAGCTTCATTATCGTCAGCTTTTTTAATTACATTTCCCTTTTCATCTCTTAAAGTAATTCTTGGTTTCAAATCAGTGCTTTTTGATTGACCTCTCCAGTCAATTACTGATTTAGAAGATATTCCTGTTGCATCATCAGTAGTTTCTTGAATAGAAACACCGTCAATTAAATCAACAAAACTAGCTTCACCACTTTTCTCAGCTATAACTGGTGTTGTATATGGATCCCATTCACAAATTTTTGTATTTGCTTTAACTTTATCTCCATTGTTAAAAAATAATCTTGAACCATAAGCAACTTTGTAAACCGCTATTTGAACTCCTTTATCATCTTCTATAGAAAGTTGAGTATTTCTACCCATAACAATTAAGTTTTTTTTAGAGTCTTCTAAAATATTTGAGTTTAAAATCTTTAAAATTCCTTCACTCTTTGTGACAATCTGAGAATCTTGTTTTACTGATGCTGTACCACCAACGTGGAAAGTTCTCATTGTTAACTGAGTTCCTGGCTCACCAATAGATTGTGCAGATATCATTCCAATAGCTTCACCAACATGGACCATCTTGCCTCTAGATAAGTCTCTACCATAACATGTTGCACATACACCCTCTTTAGAACTACACGTCATTACTGAATAAACTTTAATTGATTTTACTCCAGCAGCATCAATTTTATCACAGCCAGCTTCATCAATCATTTCTTCTTTTTTAATTATTACTTCACCACTTAATGGGTTTTTAACATCTGCAGCTGTTACTCTTCCCAATGCTCTTTCAGATAGACTAACAACAACATTTCCACCCTCTAAAATCTCTGAAAGTTCAATAAATCCTGGGCTGTCACATTTAACTTTTGTAATTGTTAAGTCCTGTGCAACATCACAAAGTCTTCTCGTTAAATAACCAGAACTCGCAGTTTTAAGAGCGGTGTCAGCAAGACCTTTTCTTGCTCCGTGAGTTGAATTAAAATATTCTAAAGCTGTTAAACCTTCTTTAAAGTTAGAAATAATTGGACTCTCAATAATTTCTCCAGATGGTTTTGCTATTAGACCACGCATTCCAGCTAATTGTTTCATTTGAGCTGCAGAACCTCTTGCACCACTATCAGCCATCATAAATACTGAATTAATTTTTAATCCCTCTGATGTTTTCTCTGTTGCGGAAATACCCTTCATCATTTCACCAGCTACTTTATCTGTACACTTAGACCAAGCATCAACAACCTTGTTGTACTTTTCGCCTCTTGTAATTAATCCTTCTGCATATTGTGTTTCATAGTCTGCAATTAATTTTTTAGTATCATCAATTAATTGAGTTTTACTTTCAGGAATTACCAGATCATCTTTACCAAATGATATACCAGCTTTAAATGCATGCTTAAATCCTAAATCTTTTAACTTATCACAAAATATAACTGTAGTTTTTTGACCACAAAATCTAAAGACAATATCAATAATTTCTGAAACTACTTTTTTAGGTAATAATCTATCTATTAAAGAGAATTTTATATTACTATTTTTTGGCAATAGATTTGCTAGTAAAAATCTTCCTGCTGTTGAAGTATATTTTTCGAATTTTTTATTTCCTTTATCATCAACAGTTTCAAATCTAGATATAATTGTACTGTGTACCTTTATCTGACCAGAAGATAATGCAAATTCAATTTGATCAGAGTCAACAAAGTATCCTGCAGGTTTATCAGTAACTGGTTCTTGTGAAAGATAATAAATTCCTAAGATCATATCCTGACTTGGGACGATAATAGGTTTACCATTTGAAGGTGAAAGAATGTTATTAGTAGATAACATTAAAATTCTTGCCTCTAACTGTGCCTCTAAACTTAGCGGTACGTGCACAGCCATCTGGTCACCATCAAAATCAGCGTTAAAGGCTGCACATGTCAAAGGATGAAGTTCAATTGCATCTCCCTCGATTAATTTTGGTTCAAATGCTTGTACACCCAGTCTATGAAGTGTTGGTGCTCTATTTAATAACACAGGGTGTTCTCTTACAATTAACTCGAGCGCATCCCAAACTGCATTAGTTTCTTTTTCAACAAGTTTTTTTGCCTGTTTAATAGTTGAGGCTAAACCTAATTTATTTAATCTTGCATATAAAAATGGTTTAAATAGTTCTAATGCCATTTTTTTGGGTAAACCGCATTCATGAAGTTTTAAATCTGGACCAACAACAATTACAGATCTTCCAGAATAATCTACACGTTTACCTAATAAGTTTTGTCTAAATCTACCTTGCTTACCTTTAAGCATTTCTGCAAGTGATTTAAGAGGTCTTTTCCCAGTACCAGTGATTACTCTTCCTCTTCGTCCATTATCAAATAATGCATCAACAGACTCTTGAAGCATTCTTTTCTCGTTACGTACAATGATATCTGGAGCTTTAAGATCCATTAATCTTTTTAATCTATTATTTCTATTGATTACTCTTCTATAAAGATCATTAAGATCTGACGTCGCAAATCTACCACCATCTAATGGAACAAGTGGTCTCAATTCAGGCGGAATTACAGGAACAACTGTCATAATCATCCATTCAGGTTTTTGACCAGTTTCAATAAATGATTCTACAAGTTTTAGTCTTTTAATAGCTCTTTCTTCATTAACCTTTGATTTTGTTTCTTTAATAAAATTAACTAAATTTTTTCTCTCTTGTTCTAAATCTAAATTCTTAAGCATTTCAAGAACTGCTTCAGCACCTATTCCTGCAGTAAACGACTCTTCACCAAACTCATCTTGATATTTTGCTAATTCTTCCTCATTTAATAATTGATTTTTTTGCAGACCAGTTAAACCAGGTTCAATTACGATAAAATTCTCAAAGTAAAGAACTCTCTCTATCTCTTTAAGCTTCATATCAACAGCTAGCGCAATTCTACTAGGCAGAGATTTTAAAAACCATATATGTGCTACTGGTGTAGCAAGATTAATATGGCCCATTCTTTCTCTTCTTACATTTGATTTTGTAACCTCAACACCACATTTCTCACAAATAATTCCTCTAAATTTCATTCGTTTGTACTTTCCACACAAACATTCATAATCTTTAATTGGACCAAAAATTCTCGCACAAAATAAACCATCTTTTTCAGGTCTAAAAGTTCTATAATTTATTGTTTCAGGTTTTTTAATTTCACCATATGTCCATGATTTAATTTTTTCAGGACTAGCAAGAGAAATTTTAATACTATTAAAATTTTGAGCTTCAGATATCTCAGTATTTTTAAATAAATCTGTTAATTCTTTTTTCATTTAATTAAGCTCCACGTTTAATGCTAATGATTTAATTTCTTTAACTAATACGTTAAAAGATTCTGGTATTCCCGACTCAAAGTTCTCTTCGCCTTTAACAATTGTTTCGTAAACTTTAACTCTACCAGCTACATCATCAGATTTTACAGTTAAAATTTCTTGAAGAGTGTATGAAGCTCCATAAGCCTCGAGCGCCCAAACTTCCATTTCACCAAATCTTTGACCACCAAGTTGAGCTTTACCTCCAAGTGGCTGTTGTGTAACCAAACTGTAAGGCCCTGTTGATCTTGCGTGTATTTTATCTTCAACTAAATGATGAAGTTTTAACATATAGATAATTCCAACTGTTACTGGTCTATCAAACTTCTCGCCTGTTCTTCCATCCCATAAATATGTTTGGCCAGAACCTGGTAATTTTGCTAATTCGAGCATTTCAGTTACATTATTTTCTTTAGCTCCATCAAATACTGGTGTTGAAATTGCTATTCCATTTTGTAAATTTTCACACAAATCTTTAAATTCATTTTTACTTAATTTATCAACTTTATCTTTAAAAATTTCTTCTCCATAAACAGATTTTAAAAAACTTGCAATTTTTTCAGTTTTTTCAATTTTTTTACTATTTTCATTAACTAATTTTTTAACTTCTTCTCCAAACTCTTTGCAAGCCCACCCTAGGTGAGTTTCTAAAATCTGACCTACATTCATCCTGCTAGGAACACCTAATGGATTTAGAACTATATCAACAGGTCTACCATCTTCACGGTAAGGCATATCTTCAACTGGAACAATTTTACTAACCACACCTTTATTTCCATGTCTTCCAGACATTTTATCTCCTGGTCTTAATCTTCTTTTTATAGCAACAAAAACTTTTACCATTTTCATTACACTTGGAAGTAAGTCGTCTCCACTTCTAATTTTAAGAACTTTGTCCTCAAATCTTTCGGTAATGTCTTGTTTTGCTTTATTATATTGATCTTTTAATTGTAAAAGCGTTGTTTCATTTGCTGCATTTCCATTTGAAATTTTAAAAACATCATTAATTGTAAGATTGCTTATAGCATCGAAATCAAGTTTTGTTCCTTCTGCTAAATCCTTAACTTTTTTAGCTAATGATGTTCCAGATAAAATTTGACCAGCTCTTTGCTTAATACTTCTCTCTAAAATTTCCTCTTCAACTATTTTATCTTGTTGAACTTCTTCAATTTCAGCTCTTTCAATAGTTATTGATCTTTCATCTTTTTCAATACCGTGTCTGTTAAATACTCTTACATCTACAATTGTTCCACTGCTTCCTCTAGACATTCTTAAAGATGTATCAGTAACATCAATAGCTTTTTCACCAAAAATTGATCTTAATAACTTTTCCTCAGGTCCTGATGCTGAATCTCCTTTTGGAGTAACTTTTCCAACAAGAATATCACCTGCATTTACTTCTGCACCAATATAAACCACACCTGACTCATCAAGATTTTTTAAAGCTTCTTCATTAACGTTTGGAATGTCTCTTGTAATTTCTTCTTCACCAAGTTTCGTGTCTCTTGTCATAATTTCATATTCTTCTATATGAACAGAAGTAAATACATCGTCCGTTACACATCTCTCAGAAATTAGGATTGAATCTTCAAAATTGTAACCCTGCCAAGGCATAAAAGCTACAGTCACATTTTTTCCTAATGCTAATTCACCAAGCTTTGTTGATGGACCATCTGCAATTATATCTCCTGATTTAACTTTATCTCCAACTCTAACTAATGGTCTTTGATTTATACATGTATTTTGATTTGATCTTTTAAATTTTTGAAGATTGTAAATATCAACTCCAGATTCACTAAATTCTGTTTCTTCTGTTACTTTAATAACGATTCTTTTTCCATCAATTTTATCAACAATACCATCTCTTTTTGCTACAATTGTAACACCTGAGTCTAATGCAACATCGCTTTCAATACCTGTTCCAACAAGTGGTGACTCCGGTTTTAATAATGGAACAGCTTGTCTCATCATATTTGAACCCATAAGAGCTCTATTTGCATCATCATTTTCTAAAAAAGGAATTAAAGATGCTGCAACTGAAACAAGTTGTTTAGGTGAAACGTCAATATAATCAATTGTATCTGGCTTAGATAAAAGAAAGTTTAAATTTTGTCTGCATGAAACTAGGTCCTCAACAATTTTTCCATTCTTATCAAGTTTAGTATTTGCTTGAGCAATAGTGTATTTGGTTTCTTCCATGGCGGAAAGATATTCCACTTTATCTTGAACAACTCCGTCTTTAACTTTTTTGTAAGGACTTTCAATAAAACCATACTTATTAATTTTTGCATAAGTAGATAAACTGTTTATTAGACCAATGTTTGGTCCCTCTGGAGTTTCGATTGGACAAATTCTACCATAATGAGTTGGGTGAACATCACGGACTTCAAATCCCGCTCTCTCTCTAGTAAGACCACCAGGTCCTAATGCTGATACTCTTCTTTTGTGTGTGATTTCAGAAAGAGGATTTGTTTGATCCATGAATTGTGAAAGTTGTGAACTTGCAAAAAAATCTTTTAAAGAAACCGTTAAAGGTTTTGCGTTAATTAAGTCTTGTGGCATTGCAGACTCTACATCTAAAGTAGTCATCTTCTCTTTGATTGCTCTTTCCATTCTATAAACACCTATACGAGCTTGGTTTTCAACCAACTCACCTACTGAACGAACTCTTCTAT
>CABYBM010000003.1 GCA_902517175.1 uncultured Pelagibacteraceae bacterium
TTTAATCTTTCATGGTTTGGAATTTGTTGATACTTTTTAATATAATCTTTAAACCCATTTACCTCTAACATATTTCCTTTAGCATCTCTTATCTCAGTTATGCCATCAGTAAAAATATACATTGAGCTGTTTGAGAAATTAATTTTAGTTTCTTTGAATTTAAACTTAGGAGCAATGCCTAAAGGAGGTCCTGCTTCTTCAAAATTAGAAAAGTTTCCATCTTTAGAATAAATTAAAGGAGGTTCGTGACCAGCGTTTGCTAAAGTTAATTCTTTTTTGTTGCTATCATAAATTCCAACGAGCATTGTTACAAACATTCCTCTTGAAGTAGTTTCACAGATCTCTGTATTTAAAATATCTAAAAGACTTGCTGCAGAAAAATTTGTTTTACTTAAGCATCTATAAAGACTAGATGCTTTTGACATTAGTAATGAAGATTTAATTCCTTTACCTGATACATCTGCAACTCCAAATCCATAAACTCCATTAGATAATTCTGAAAAATTATAAAAATCTCCAGAAACAACTTTTGCAGGAATATTAATTCCAGCGATGGGAAAATTTTCTTTAATGTTTTGTGATAGTAATGTTTTTTGAATCTCACCAACAATTTCTATTTCTTTTTCTATTCTATTTTTAATAATCAATTCTTTTGCCATCTTGGCATTTCTAATCGCTAATGCAGCTGGTCCAGATAAAGTCTCTAAAAGTTTTCTGTCACTTTCTTCAAAAAGCTTATTGTCTGTCTTTTTATTTAGACAGTGAATGACACCAATACATTCATCTGAAACGATTAATGGTGAACATAAAACAGAATAAGTTGTAAAATTAGTTTTATTATCTAAGTCAAAATAAAATTCAGCAATTTCTCTTACATCTTTTCTAACATCACCAACCCTAATACATTTTTTTATAAGTGCTGCTTTTCCCATCACTCCTTGTGTGATTGGTATTTCAAAATCTTCTAAATATGCTTGGTGTTTTGATGCAATACATTGAAAAGTTTGCTTATCATCATCAATTAAAAAAATGTTAGCTGCTTGAGCATTAATTCTTTTTATGATTAATTCTAATGAAGTTTGTAATGTTTCTTTTAAATCAAGAGTTTTTGCAAACTCCTGGCTCATTTTTGTAACTAATTCTAAATCTTTAACACTTGTATTATCAACTTTGATTGTTTCTTTTTTTTTAGTACCAAAAAACATGTTATTTATAAATTGATATTCATTAAATTTTTGATAGTTTTGAGAGTGATGGAACTCATTATTCATAGTCCTAACTTCTATTTGCACCTTACAGACGCAATTATGTTCGTACAATATTGCCTTGATGGCATCATAGAATTGTCCTCGAAAATTAAATTATAAGTTGTGTTATACCTTATAACATTTATTTTTGGAAGTATATGGGGTAGCTTTAGTAACGTATGTATTCATAGAATTCCTGAAAATATAAGTGTTGTCACAGGAAGATCTCACTGTCCAACTTGTAAAGCTCAAATTAAATGGCACAACAACATTCCAATATTTTCTTATGTCCTTTTAAAAGCAAAATGCAGAGACTGTTCAGCTAAAATTGATAGTAGATACTTTATAGTAGAATTAACATCGGCAATAAACTTTACAGTGATTTTTTATTTCTTTGGGATTTCGTTAACCACCCTTCTGTTTTTTATTTTAAGTATCTGTTTTGTGATTATTTTTTTTATTGATTTAAAACATTTTATTATTCCAAATGAGTTGACATACCCTTTGATGATAATAGGTTTATTAAAATCATTTGATCCAAATTTAAACACAAGCCTATTTCCAAATTTAGTTAACTCTTTAATAGGCGGTTTGTTTGGTTACGTAATCATTTGGTTAATAATTTCTATTTATAAAAAATTAAGAAACAAGGAAGGAATGGGCTTAGGGGATGCGAAGTTGCTGTCTGCAATTGGTTTTTGGTTTGGATGGGCTTCAATTCCTTTTATAATATTTTTTTCATCAGTCATTGCACTTTTGAGTGTAGTACCAGATATAATTAAAAATAAAAAAAATCTTTCGTCTCAAATACCTTTTGGACCTCATATAATAATTGGATGCTTGATGTTCCTTGTATTCAATGAACAGATAAAGTTATATTTAAATTAACATAGATCAGTATATATGAAAAAGTTTCTTTCAATAATATTAATATTTACTTTACCTTTTTATATATTGGTTGAATTTATAGGAGACAGATTAATTAAAAATATATTAGAAGATAATATTTCAAGTTCATTAAATAGAAAAGTATTGATAAAAAAATTAAATATTGACTATTTGAGTGGTGAAGCTCAAGCCGAGAACATTAAGCTTCTTAATAAAAAATTTGATGGTTCTTTAGTAGAAATAGAATTTGTCAAAGTAAACTTAAATGCATTTTCAATTTTTTCTAATGATATTTTGATTAATGATGTGCAATTAGAGAATATAAATTTAAATTACTATTTTAAATTTACTGACAGAATTACTTCAGATAACTTAAGAAATCTTCAGCAAGATTTGGAATTTAAAAATACCAACTCCCAATCTAGCAAATACTTTAATATAAATAATCTGGACGCAAAAAATATTACTTTGGCTGTATTATCTTCTGATTTTGACTTTGAAAAAACTTTTTCAATTAGTGATATGAATTTTAAAAATATTGGTAATACGAAAGATAGTAAAAACTACAAAGATATTTTAAAAAAGGTATTTAAAGACATGGTAGTTGATCTAAGAGAAAAAATTATAAGCAATAATTTACTAGATACTCTTGAAAACTTAAATATCGAGGAAATTGAAAATAAAGTTAAAGACAAACTAAAAAATAAGCTTAAAAGTTTGATTAATTAAATGAATACCTTTTTATTTATCAATATAGTTATTGCAGCTTTAAACATATTTATTTTAGTGTATGCATATTCTTTAAATTTTTTCCCAATTAAGTGGAGAAAAAAAGTTAAACAAGAAACAATTGTTGGTTTAGCAATTATATTTATTACGATGCTTAATATGTTTGTGTGGATAATTTATTTTTATTATAAATTATTTAAACCTCTTAAAATTATTGAAGGACTAATTTTAGCTTAATTAATAGCCGGTATCTCTCCAGCCGCCTTTATTAGATAAAACTTCACCAGCCACTGCTAATATTGAGTATAATGTATCAGGATTTTCGCTAGGTCCTGCGACGTTTGCATAAAGTTTGTCTCCAAATATTACTAATTCAGATAAAACCCCTTTTCTAACAAATGTACAATTACTTCCATTTGCAGATGCACCTTTAACAAGTTTATGTGAATTATTAGTTCCACACTCGTCATCTGCTACGCAAATATATGCATTACCAATATTACACCTGTTTACTCCTGGCGGTGGCTCATAAACTGGAAAATATACTTGTCCTTTAAATAAAGTTGGTGGAGCAGATGCTTTTCGATGAGTATTGTTATCACCTTGTGTATCTAAATGAATTACCCAAGCACTTTCTGCATTTGGACAAAGTGATCCATCAGTGTCCCCTGTAACATCTGAACAAACAGTTGCATCATCTATCGACTTAGCATTATTAGCTCCCTGATGAGCAAGAGTAGTAAAATCTGGATTAGTGAATGAAGGAATAGTAACTCCATTTAGATGTTTAAAATATGGGAAATCAAAATCTCTAACACCATATAAAATATTATCCATATTACGGTCCATGGCACCTAAAGAATTAAAGTCTCCCGTACCACCAAACAACCAAAAATCTTTTGTTGTCACTCCTATACCTGCATCCATTGAGAAAAAAGTGTAACGTTGATTAGTAGTATTGGCATTTAATCTAAACAAAGTTGTTTGATCAAATAACTTAGCATCGTTTTCTGTAGAGTCTGTTAAATTTATTTTAGTAATTTTTCCTTCTCTATCGTTAATATAAACCATTGCTCCACGCCAAGGAATTCCAAATGCAGTATCTGGAGTAATCACAAGTGGAGAGGTTGGAACTGCATTATTAATATCGCTACCGTTAGGTGTTGCGATCACATCATTTCCAATTACTACACCGTCTGGTGAAGTATCAACAATTGTAATTGGCCCGCCGTTTTGGTCTCCCCCATAGATTTTTCCTGGTTCCTCCAAATTGTCTAATTCAACCATAAATAAAGCAGAGCCCGCACATAAGTTATTATTAGCCATTCCAGCACCCATAATAGCAACATATTTATCATTTGCTGGATCACTTCTTTCACTTTCAATGTCAGATGGTAATTTTACAATTCTAGGTGTTGACCAAGTTTCTCCTAATTTACTATAGTCAAAGTAAGGATCTATTCCTGTCGCTACTGTACAAGAGGTTTGAATAAAAATATTATTTGTTAATCTTGTTTCATTATCACTGATACCTCCTGGATTATTAATTTTGTCTTCTGGGAAAGTAATTACAAATTGACCATTAACCATTTTTGCATCTGAAAACGCGACAGGTTTAAATTCACCTTCAACCAATTCTGTAACATTTAATTTATTTGGATCTATTGAGACGTTATCTGGTGTGTCAAAGAAAATATCATTAAAAGTAAATGTTTTTCCTACATAACAAGATGCAGTACCATCAGTCCTAAAATTATTAGTTGCATCTTCATTTGATTGACAAGCAGCTATTGCATCTTGTTGAGTAGTTACTCCAGAATCAAGTCCACCATCAGTATTAATGGCAGAATCTAAATTATCCTGCGCCTTTTCTGCTTCCTCTGAAAGGCTTAAGGAAGCTGAACTTGAGTAATATTCTTCTGATCTAACTTCTCCTTCATAATCCATAATATATACAACATTGTTAATATAATCATTGTATACAGAGAACATATGTAACGGTCCTAAACCATCTTTTACTATTGGTTCAGTTACATCTAAAACTGAAAAACCTGATCCACCACGACCAAATGGTTGAAATAATATCGTATGCCAACTAGCTGAGCTTTCAGGTTCCCCTTCAGGAGTTAAACCTTTCATAAACACGTCGTGAACAATTGGGGAGCCATCTACTCCAAATATTGCGTTACTACCTCCTTGATACCCATCAACTTTGCCATCAAGGTTAGCATTTATTAATGTGGGTAATTTTCCAACTAAGAATGGTGGAAGGAACGCCCATTCTTCATCACCAGTTTCTGCATTAAATGCATGAAGTAATCCACTGTTAGAACCTGCATACAAAACATTTCTTCTATTTTCATGTTGATTTCTAAAGGCTTGGTAATTATTTATAGTTCTAAAGTATGCTTCCTGATTGTTATCAGTAAATTGAGTATTTCCATCTGGTGCCCCAATTTCAATTAGTTGAGAATGATATATATCCCCTAACACATGTTCTCTTAACTCTGTTGTGTCACAATTTCCATTATAATCAAAAAAATCTTGACCAGCTAAAAAACGCAGAAGTCCATCACGTTCATCATCTGTGGTATCATTCCCACCACAATAAGAGGATGAAGTATGGTAATTTGAAAGTTCAAATCCTAATCTTGTCATCTCCCCTTCTAATAAATGTGCAGTAGTGTCACTAACATTATCCCAATTACCGATATAATCGAAAGATGGATCTGAAAGTGGTGTCCAAATATTTCTAAGATCACTTATGCTTGGATCAGCTGCTCCTCCTGAAGATTGAGATCTCACTTGAACTGCCGCATCCCAATTTCCTGGCGCATCTGCATCATGCTCAACTGTTCCGTCAGCATTTAATGTTTTTCTTAAAATAGTTCCTTTCCACTCACCAAATTGTTCATAAGCGAATTGTGCTTGGTATAATGAGCCACCCTCCTGAACAGTTGCTGTAATTGAAGGTGCAGTAAATGCTAAACGCTCAGCTAAAATTTGTCTAATCTTTTGTTGAAGTTCTGTTTTAAGTGCTTGAGGAGTTCTTGCAACAATAGTTGGTTCACAATCTTCACCGCCAGCATTGTCACATGAACCATGAACAGCTAATGCATCAAAATATGCCATACCTCTTGCATCAATTCCATCTCCATAAGCAACCATTAAAGTTTTAACACCTAATTCATTTCTTAATCTAGTAATTCTAGGGGCAGCTTGTCCTCTAAATTGGTCTAGAACTCCCGTACCACCTGTAAATTTTCCATCCCCAATGACTATTACGAAATTTAATTGACAATCAGAATTTGGATCATGCGGCGAAACTGGGCCAAAAAAATAATCATGAGCCATTTGGGACCAAGCATTAGCATCTGTTTTTCCATCAATAGTTATCGTTGAAAGATATGGGATTATTTTTGCTGCACCTTCAGGGCTGATTCCAACCTGAAAACAAGAATCTTTGTCACAAATTCTGCTTCTACCATCTGGATGATTACCTTGCCATCCACCATAATATGGAGCCCCACCATTCCAATGACCAAAACCAAAATTTGCACCACTTGTCAAAGAGGTATCAGTAAGAATTGCTGTTATTGCTTTTTGTGCACCTTGTAACCTTGATAGTTTTGGGCCTCCATATTGTATTTGCCATGCACTATCTCTTCCTGCAGCAGTGAAACTGGCTTCTGTTAGCTCATCAACATAACCATTATGACTAAAAATAAGTCTTCCATTTGAAACCTGTAAGCCAGTTATATCATCACTAATTCTAATATCATCAGCATCTAAATTACCTGCAGATGCCGAATTTGATAATCCACTACTTGTTCCAGCGGATGCAGTGATTCTGCAAGTGGTATTTGAAGTCCATTCTACTCTGTGAATTCTTCTCTTACCCTTATGACCTCCAACATAAAACACATTGTCAGAGCTGCTTGAAAAATCCCAACGAGCGAAATAACCAATGCTACTTCCGTGACCCCTGCAATATCTAAAATTTGAATCTCTGCCATCATCTATTACTGGTATTCCATCAAAATCTAAAGTATTATAACCATATAAATGACCATTAGCAGAAATATAAATTTTAGTGGCGTCACTGCTTAACCTAATCGTCCATCCATTATATAATCTTCCATATGCATCACTTCTCCCTTTACCTCTGCCAGCCACTTGAAAACATGTACCATCAGTAATATTACAGCTTAATTGGTAGGCACCTTTTTTCACCCCTCC
This sequence comes from uncultured Pelagibacteraceae bacterium, assembly GCA_902517175.1. Taxonomy (GTDB): domain Bacteria; phylum Pseudomonadota; class Alphaproteobacteria; order Pelagibacterales; family Pelagibacteraceae; genus Pelagibacter. The sequence goes on from CABYBM010000003.1 coordinate 7,104, forward strand.
CTTACCAAATGCTGCTAAAATAAGATCTCCACTTGAATCTGTAGCGGTGTCATAACCTAATATTTGACTAGAGTTAGTAGGAGTTATTGCAAGTCTACATCTATATTGATTATCAAGAGCAATTATTGATGTCGACCCACTTTTATCGTATTGAGCGACAAATAATAAATTTTCATTAGAAATTGTTGTTCCGGCAACACTAACACCGGTATGATATCTTACTTCGTGCATTCGAACAAATCTGCCAATATAGTGGTTAGTAGTCCTCGACCCATCTCTTATACGATGATCACAACGCTGATCAGTACTACTGTTAGACCACCATCTATCTCTTGTATAACTTCCCCCTAATTGATCTGTCCCTGTAATATTAAGTTTTGTACCTGCGCTATCAAAAAGTATCAACCCACCATCTTTACTATCAGTAGACGCTAAAACTCTATTGCCATTTCCATCGATGGCAAATGAGGATTGGTCAGGTATTGCATCTCCTATTTTATTTTTCATACTCTTGGAACTATCTAATAGAATTAAAATATTAGCTGGAACATCACCTTCACCAGATCCTGGTGGTAACGGTTTTGCATAAGTTAATTGATTAAAGTTTAAAAGTAGAATTAAAAGAATAAAAATTTTAAATAATCTTTTCATAAATTAAAACATCTCTACTATATCTGGATCAGCTAATAGACTAAAATAATCTTCTTTCGAAATAATTAGCTGTTCATAAATCCCATTAAAATCCTGTACTCGTCCATAAAGTACCATGTTAACTATAGTGGACATGTTAATAGCTCCAATCCATTCATCATTAATAACTTGATCAGTTGTATAACCTAAATTTGTTCTTGCAAAATTTAAAATTCTATTATCTTTGGCTTCACCTGGCATACCTGAAAGTTCTGTTCCAATAATTTTACCTTCTCTAATAAAAACTTTTATAAAAGTATTTTCTAATTGAGAATTTTTGCATAAGTTATTGCTTGCATACATTTTAGAATATGTGAAAATCTTAGTGTCATTATCATCTGAAGGCTCATCTAAATAGTCATATTTATCAATAATATTTGAAACTGGAGTGCCAATTTGTTCTTTTAAAAATTCACATGCAATAGCAAAATTTGGTAAGCTGAGATTTGCCAAAAACAATATTAAAATAGATTTTAAAAAAAATTTCATTTTATTTTTTTAACAAAACAGTAAAAATTAATAAATATTAATATTTAAATATATCACCATTTTAGGTTTAGCCTGATAAAATTACTAATGTTTCTAAGGGTATTAAGATTTCAGGATCATCTATATCATTAAGTGCTGTGCCTTTTGGCATGAAATATCCGCACCCATATAATTTGTATGCATTTCCCTGCTGTTGGGCATTAGTAGATGTTTTTTTTAAACTGGCACCAGCACCTTTAAAAGTTGATCTTCCAACATTGATGGCAAAAAATTCCCATCTGTATCTTTTCATATGATTAATTTCTTCATCAGAAGCACTTTCAGCATTTAATATAGGTTCAATTAATTCTCCAAAATTCCAAAGTGTTTGATGAACGGCAACTAATGTATTGCCAGCATCATCTTTAAGTAGGTTTCTAAAGCTAGTAGAACAAGGAGTACTCAATACATTAGTTATGTTTGTCGGTATCCCTCTCCCATTTGGCCAAGGAGAGCTTCCATCTGTATGTCTTGCAAAACCGCCATTACCAGATGCTAAAGTTTGTAATTGGGCAACATAATTATTGTGTGCTTCTAATTCTTGAGCAGTTGCACCAGCACCAGGAGGAGTTAATCCACCTGGATCTACCCAGGGACCCATCATTTGATTAATTAAATATTTTTCAGCTTCAAGCAAAGCATGTTCGGCTACGTAAAATGTTTGTTGATATTCATCACTGGTATTATTGCTTTGATGGTCGCTAGAAGAAATTACAATCAAGCTCCCACCCATTAGAGACATCACCAGTAAAAGCACAAGTGATAAAATAAGAGTAAAACCTTTTTGATTATTTTTATTCATTAAAAAATTCCATCATCAACAATGTTTCTTGTATATACTGTAACAACTACGTTATCCCTTAAATATCTATCTGAATATTTTTTAACTGTTCTTGAAAATCCACTTAACTGTCTTTCATTTCCCTGCCTTGCATCAAACCTAAAAAATTCTTTTTCTGATCTGAATGCTAATCTAATATCTACAGATCTAACTTTATATAAATTTTTTCTAGCACTATCATTAGATGGGTTAGGGTTAGGTGAAAGTTTTTTTCCTTCTTTATCAAGAGCTATAAACTCCATGTCTTCGACGTAATCTTTTACTAATTGTTTATGATAACACTCACTACAATCACTTACCCAATTTCCTTCTCTGGGCCAAGTAGCTGTATCTGAACTCCTAGATTGTCGCCAACTTATCTTGGATTTATAAACTGCATATCTTTTGTTTTGGCCATCAGCATCTTGAGTAGGTAAGGCATAATAAGTTACTTTATATCTTTTATAGGGCTGGAGTTTGTCAATTTGATTAAAGTCGTCAAAGACAATGTGAATTTTATCACAACATAGATCTCCAATATCATTTTTAGCTACTGGTGTTGGAACAGTATCACCAATGTTGTGACCTAGTTGATTTTGTATAATTACTAAGGGATCATGACTTTCTTTAATTGAAGTCGCTCCCCCAATGAATTCTAAGTAGCTTTGTTCAGGATAACCTAATTCATTTGTTCCAAGATAATATTTAAATCCTGACATTCTAATATCTCGAATTAATAATTCTACCAAATCTCTTGATGATCTACTAATCTTTGCTTTGTCAACAACTTGATTGTAACTAGTATTAATAATTGTATAAGTTGAATACATTGCAGCCATCATCAATGATGAAACGACTACTGCAATCAACATTTCAACTAAAGTAAGCCCTACAATATTTTTTAAATATTTTTTTTTCATTTAACCACTAGGTGTTCCAATCATTCCACCTCCTCCATCTCCACCACCTGAGTCCGTATCAGTTGTTTTTATTTTATAGTCTGATTGGAAATATAAATATTTTCTTTTTTTTCCATTATTCAAAAACATCTCAACTCTACCAATATAAATTGGATCATCGAATACTAAGTTATTTTGATAGGTACAGCCACCCCATCTGCATACCTTAAATGTTTCTACTTTTTTTGTTTCATTATTGTCTTTACATTTTAAAAATCTGTTTTCATTAAATATTGCGTTCCATTTTTGCTCTTTGTTTCTTGGAGCATCATTATTTTGATTTTCATAAATATTGTCAGTCTTAGTATTATTTGAGCTGTTTGATGAATTTCCACAATTCAAACTTGCATTCCAGCCATTAGTATTTAAGTGATCTGAAAATTTTTTTAAACTGCTTGCATCACTGCCATCTGCAAACGACATTGTACCATCATTATTATATATAATATTTTCATTATCTGAATTTGTGCCGTATAAAGTGTTTTTGCTACCGATGACATCTTCGGCTATCATTTCAGTTAAATAGTTTGCTTTTGTTCTGTCTCCTGAATTATCAATAGATTGGACTGAAAAATTTGTCATTTGTAATATGGCTATAAAACCAATTCCGACAATAGCAGTCGATACTAAAGCCTCTAAAATTGATAAACCAGAATTATTAGATCTTTTTTTCTTCATATTTATTGAGCAACCCAATTTCCACCGGTCCATTCTTTTTTGCCGTCCTCAGGATCAATTGTATACACATTATTAAATCTTTCATATGTGATATTACCAAATCTTGACCATTCTATAACGTATAGATTATCATGTTCAGTTATTGGTTCACCTGTTACGTTATCAATATCACATTCAAATCTTAATTTGGATCTATTACAAATAAATAAAAAGTTATCTACAATAACGTCATCTGTCCCCGAAACCAATTGACCATTACCACTATACCATTGGTCATTTTTACCAAAACAAACTGCGCCTATTTCATCACGCCAAGTGGTTGCAACATTTTCTAATATTATTTGTCTTACTTCTATCTTATCTAAGTCAATTACTTGGTTTCTATCTGGGTCTGGATCTTCATCCCAGTAATCTTGATCAGCAATATTGCATCGATTATTTGGTTTTTGCCACCAATCACTTTCTCCATTATTTAGAAGTGCACCAATTGTACTTGATTTCATTCCTTTTGAAGTGACAATTAACCCATCCTCTCCATTTATCAGTTGACCCTCTTTAATATCCACTTGAACAAATGCATATTGGCCTCTTTGAACTTGTGAATTTATTCCTTCAATTAAAGATCTTATTTTAATTACCTCACTTCTGACTAGTCTATCTTTTCGCCATTCTGAAAAATTTGGATAGCCAACAGCTGATATGACGCCAATGATTACAACGACAATAATTAATTCAAGGATATTAAACCCTTTAATCTTCTCGTCCTGCACTTGCATCTATCTTGCCTGCTTTAACTAATTCTTCTAAAGATTTAGTCATTGTGATCATACCATCTCTCACTGCAGTTTGCATAATGCTTGGTATTTGATGAATTTTAGCTTCTCTAATTAAGTTTTGAATTGGAGCAGTACACTTCATCACTTCGAAAGCTGCACATCGGCCTTGACCATCTTTTGTTTTAAGAAGTCTTTGAGTAACTACCATCTTTAAAGAAGATGATATCTGAGCTCTTATTTGAGCTTGTTGTTCGGGTGGAAAAACATCTATAATTCTATTTATTGTATTTGGGGCACCACTAGTGTGGAGGGTTCCAAAAACTAAGTGTCCTGTTTCAGCAGCAGTGAGTGCGAGAGAAACAGTTTCTAAATCTCTCATCTCACCAACTAGAATTACATCTGGATCTTCTCTTAGTGCAGCCTTTAATGCACTAGCAAATGTTTTGGTTTGTTTGCCTACCTCTCTATGAGACACGATACTTTGTAAGTCTTTATGAATAAATTCGACTGGATCTTCAACTGTAATAATATTTGCAGTTCTAGTCTTATTAATTTCGTTTACAATTGCCGCAAGTGTCGTAGACTTACCTGATCCAGTTGGTCCAGTAACCAATACCAAACCTTTATGCATATCCACTATGTCATATAGAACTTGTGGTAAATCAAATTGTTCCATTTCAGGAATTACACTCTCTACTCTTCTTAATACAGCAGCTGTACCTTGAATAGTTTTATAAAAATTAGCTCTAAATCTTAACCCGCTTAATGTTACTGACGAGTCTAGTTCATGAGTTTCGCTAAACCTCTTCATTTCAATTTCGTTACAATTAGTAGATATCAGATCTTGAAGATCTTGTTCTTTAACAGTTATTTCTTTAATTTTATGTATTTCTCCAGTTTGTCTAAACGCTAATGGCCAACCAGTTCTTATATGAAAGTCAGAAATTTTTTTATTATTTTTTGCTAATTCTTCTAATTTTTCAAACATGTTAAATTTCTATATACAAATATTAATAAAAACAATATTTACTTGATTTTAAATGCCCAAAATAAGTTTTTTTTCTTTAATATGGAGGTGTTAGTGTACTCAAAATAGGTACTTATATAGAATATCTTTGATAATAAAGAATTTTAATTTAATTACAGAACTTTCCAATCCGTTTCAAAAGTAACATAATTAACTTGAATACATCGTCTTTCTTTAACAATTTTTTTCTTTTCCATACCATGCCAAGTATTAGGCCCACTTGTAAACATATAGCCGTAGTTATTTCTGTAAGGAACTGTTTTTACTTTTTCTAATTTTTCATTATAAAAATCTGTCCCCAAATCTTCAGACTCATTAGCATGATTAACAAATATTAAGCCTGACATTAGCTTTTCTTCAATATCACAATGAGGTTTAAGCCAAAAACCCTCTCTGTCACAAATAACCTCAACTCTGACATAAGAATTTGACAAATCTTTGTTAATCATATTTGAAATAGTTTGATGTACATCTTTCGACTGCAATTCATTAATAAATTTTACTAAGTTTGGAAATTGTTTTTCATTTTCTTTTGTTACAAAACACCTAAATCTTATTGCCTCACCTCCTGATGCTATACCTTTCCTAAACTTAGCTGCTCCACCATCTATTGCTCTGGTTCCATCATAGTTTAAATTGTGTTTAGTAACATCTGGGATATCTGCTTTGATAACTTCTTCAATAGATGCTTCTGTTAAAGCATTATTATACTCCCAATGATCAAAAGGAAATTTATGTTTTTTTGATTGATTTTGAATAGAGTTTAAAAATGACATTAGGAATTAATTTTTTCTTTGATAATATTAGCTACTCTATTAGTTTCGTTGAGCTTTTCATAGTTCCAAATTTCAACTTCTTCTCCTAAGTTTCTTGTTATATTTAACTCTCTAAATAAATTTCGAAATCTTTGAAATTTTTTATCTTTTTTTTTTGGTAAAATATTTGCAACATATATGGGCTTACCAGTCAAAGCAGCTTCAGAAATCATTGAGCTTGAGTCGCAAGTGACCACTATATTTTCTGATATTGCAAGTGCAGATAAGTATGCTTTTTTATCTACATCCATTATTATAGTGTGATTTTCACCAAAAAATTCCTTAGCATAATGAATTGTACTTAATGGTGTTCTCATTGAAGGAATAACTACAAGTTGAAAATCATGTTTTTTCATTAATTTATAAATCATCGAAAAAATATTTTTAATGTTTTTTGTTGAATAATCATAATATTTTGTTGGTCCTCCCATAATTAAAGCCCATATTTTTCTGTCATCTTTTTTAATAAAAGAGCTTAAATATTCTTTATTTTCTGAAATTTCTTCCTCTGTTAAGTAATGAATTGCTCCTTTTGTACTTATAACATTTTCTCCTTCTATTGCATCGTGTTCTGGCGCAACAATAAAATCAAAATGCTTAAAATCTACTTTTGGATCTTGAATGTGAATATTAAATATTTTTTTATTAGAAATATTTTTTAAGTGAATTGAAGGAATAACACTTTTTCTTCCACACGAAATTATTAAATCAAAATCTGTTTCATCTATTTTTTTATAAACTGTTTGTGAAATTGGAGAGAATCTTGGTGGGATAATTTTCCAAATATTATTTGTTTCAACCTTGCAGTGAATGAAATCAATATCAAGAGCTTTTGCTAAACCCTCCACTTGGCTAATCATTCCGTGCATGCCCTGAGTTAATAATATACCTTTTAATTTTGTCATTTATCCTTATATAACTTTTGAATGAGTGATAATCCAATAAAACACACAAAAGTGTTAATAATTGGATCTGGACCAGCTGGATACACTGCAGCAGTTTATGCTGCTCGTGCAATGTTAAATCCTATTTTAGTTTATGGTGCAGAGCCAGGTGGACAATTAACAACTACAACTGATGTGGAAAATTATCCAGGATTTGCAGATGCCATCCAGGGCCCGTGGTTAATGGATCAAATGAAAGATCAAGCTAAAGGAGTTGGAACAGAAATGATTGAAGATCATATTTCATCTGTGAATTTGAAATCTCAACCTTTTGAGGCTATTGGTGATAGTGGTCAAAAATATACTGCTGACAGTATAATTATTTCAACAGGTGCTCAAGCAAGATGGTTAAATATTAAGTCAGAACAAGAATTCAGAGGGTATGGTGTCTCGGCATGTGCAACATGCGATGGTTTCTTTTTTAAAGATAAAGAAGTTGCGGTAGTCGGTGGAGGTAACGCTGCAGTTGAGGAAGCGATGTTTCTTACAAAATTTGCATCAAAAGTAAAGTTGATACACAGGCGTGATAGTTTAAGAGCTGAAAAAATGCTTCAGAAAAAATTAATGGAAAATAAAAAAATAGAAATTATTTGGGACTCTGTAGTTGAAGATGTAATAGGTGATAATGAGCCTAAAAATGTAAAAGGAATAAAAATTAAAAACGTTAAAACAAACAATGTTGAAGAAATAAAACTTGATGGAGTATTTATAGCGATTGGTCATGACCCAGCTACGTCTTTATTTAAAAAACAGTTGGATATGGATAACGAAGGTTATTTAATTACTAAACCAGACTCAACTGAAACCAATGTACCAGGTGTTTATGCGGCTGGAGATGTTAAAGATAAAACATTTAGGCAAGCTGTTACAGCTGCAGGAATGGGATGTATGGCAGCTTTAGAAGCTGAAAAACACCTTTCACATAACTAAATGTTAGAAAAAGTATTACTTACTGGCATAAGTGGTTTTGTTGCAAAACATGTTGCTATTGAATTACTAAATTCAGGTTATGAAGTTTTAGGTACTGTTAGGAATTCAAAATCAATTGATCAAACAAAAAAAACATTAGAAGAAAATAATGTTGCAATTAATAATTTATCTTTTGTAGAATTAGATTTATTAAAAGATGAAGGATGGAATGAAGCTGCAAAAGGATGTAAATATATCATTCATGTAGCCTCTCCTTTCCCTCTTAAAGTTTCAAACGATAGGGAGTCGCTTACCCCAGCTGCAAAAGATGGAACACTTAGAGTTTTAAATGCAGGAATAAATGCAGGTGTTGAACATTTTGTCAAAACATCTTCCATTGTATGTATGTTCAGAAAACCAAACAGATCAAACCCTTACACATTTGGTGAAAATGATTGGACTGACTTAGATTGGGATAAAACTACAGATTATTTTGTTTCAAAAACTAGAGCGGAAAAAGCTGCGTGGGAACTTATGGAGAGTAAAGGTTTAAAAAATAATCTTACTTGTATCAATCCTGGATTTGTTTTGGGAAATTTTTTGAACGAGAAAAATTGTACTTCAATGGAATATGTTAAACAATTACTTCAAGGAAAATTTCCAGCTGCACCAAAATTTTCAGTAATGATATCTCACGTAAAAGATATTGCAAAAGCACATGTTCTATCTTTGAAAAATAAAAGAGCTGGGGGTAGAAGATTGATTGTTGGTTCTGAGGTAAGAAGCATTCTTGAATTATCACAGATAATGGCCAAAAATATTCCTAGCCATGCAAAAAAGCTTCCAAAAAGAGAATTGCCTAATTTTATGGTAAAACTTCTAAGTTATGTAGATACAAGTGCAAAAAATATGGTCCCTGATCTAGGACTGAAAATGCAAACAGACCAAACATACGCAGAAGACATTCTTCAAATGAAATTCATAGAATCTGAAATTGCTGTGGTTGATGCAGCAAAATCAGTAATAAGATTAAATTTAGCCTGAAGCTAACTCAACTATTTCATTAGATTCGAAAATAGTTTTTTCTAAATTTTCGTTTGCAATTTTTATCATAGCTTGTGCAACAATTTTTGAATTGATTGGCTTCATCTTTTTTAATGGCCCTAATAACAAAGGTGACAATAAACTAAAAGTCAAAATACCTATTTTTTCACCTACTCTATTCTCTTTTCTATCTCCCTTTAAAAAAGAAGGTCTTAATATTCCTAAATTAGAGAAGGTTAATTTTTTTAATTCTTCTTCAACTAAACCTTTGAATTTTACGTAATCTCCTGAACTTTTTGGATTAGCGTATATTGAAGAGATAAAAATAAATGAATTTACTAAATTTGCTTTTGCAATTTGTGCAATTTTTTTTGGTATATCTAGCTCTACTTTTTGATATTCATTTTTGTCAGGTGAATTTTGCCTAGTAGTGCCAATACAAAAAAAACAATCATCTCCTTTAATATCTTCTTTGTGGTTTTCTAAATTATTGAAATTAGTTTCAATAATTTCAATTTTAGGTTCATTAATAACTGGTTCTGAACGTACAAATATCTTTACTTTGTTATAATTATCATTTTTTATTAATTGCTCAAGAAGATGCCCACCAATTAAACCTGAAGAACCAAAGACTACGGCTGTTTTCATTAACTTAGGCTTTTACAAAAAGAAGAAATTTTTTCTAAAGCTTTTTTAAGATTGTCTATTGAGGTTGCATAAGAAATTCTGAAAAATCCCTCCAACCCAAATGCTGAGCCCTGTACAACAGCAATACCACTATTTTCTAAAAGAGATTGAACAAAATCCCTATCTGATTTAATTTCCTTTCCGTTAGTATCTTTTTTTCCCATTAACCCTTTACAACTTGGGAAAACATAAAATGCACCATCAGGATTTAAGCATTCAATTCCATCGATATCATTTAGTGCTTTGACTACAAAATCTCTTCTTTCTTGAAATGAGTCTGCTCTTTTCTTAATAAAATCTTGTGTTCCACTTAATGCTTCAACCGATGCTGCTTGACTTATTGAAGAAGGATTGGTTGTTGATTGAGACTGAATTTTTGCAATTGCTTTAATAATTTCTTTTGGACCTGCTGCATAACCTATTCTCCAACCTGTCATTGAATACGCTTTACTTACACCATTCATAGTAAGCACTCTTTCTTTTAAGCTTTCAATTTGAGCAATAGTAAAAAATTTAAATCCTTCATAAGTTACATGTTCATAGATATCGTCACTTAAAATATATACGTGAGGATGCTTTTCCAGAACTTTTGCGATTTCTCTAATATTTTTTTCTGAATAACATGCTCCTGTTGGATTAGAAGGAGAGTTTAAAATAATCCATTTTGTTTTTGGAGTTATAAATTTTTCTAAATCTGATGGGTTTATTTTAAAACTTTGTTTTTCATCACACTCCATTACAACTGGTTTGCCCCCTGCTAATAAAACAATATCTGGGTAAGAGACCCAATAAGGAGCTGGAACTATAACTTCATCGCCTTCATTTAATGTGGCCATCATGGCATTATAAATGACATGCTTTCCCCCTGCTCCAACAGTAATTTGATCAGCTGTATAATCTAAATTGTTTTCTTTTTTAAATTTTTCGACTATTGCTTTTTTTAAAGCTGGGGTTCCATCAACAGCAGTGTACTTAGTATCTCCATCATTTATTGCTTTTATAGCTGCTTGCTTAATATTTTCTGGTGTATCAAAATCTGGTTCACCTGCACCTAAACCGATAACATCTTTTCCTGCTGCTTTTAATTCTCTAGCTTTTTGAGTTACAGCAATAGTGGGCGAAGGTTTAATCTTCTTTAAACTGTCTGATATTATGCTCATTGAAATATAAATAAATTCTACTACCTTGTTTAATATATGGAAAATACATATCAAGATTTAATTACAGATATCCAAAGCAAAAATCCTCAAATCGGTGGAAAACTTGAAGGAGGAAAAAAATTTAAAATTAAATCTGACTTCAAACCTGCAGGTGACCAACCTGAGGCTATAAAAAAATTAGTCAGTGGTGCTAACAAAGACCAATTTAATCAAGTTTTACTTGGTGTTACAGGCTCAGGTAAAACATTTACTATGGCTAAAGTTATTGAGTCAACTAACAGGCCAGCCCTAATTCTTGCTCCAAATAAAACTCTTGCTGCTCAGCTTTATGGTGAAATGAAAACTTTCTTTCCAGACAATGCAGTGGAATATTTTGTCTCCTATTATGATTATTACACTCCAGAAGCGTATGTCCCAAGATCAGACACTTACATTGAAAAAGAAGCATCAATTAACGAACAAATAGACCGTATGAGGCACTCAGCTACCAGATCTCTTCTTGAAAGAGATGATGTGCTTATAGTTGCTAGTGTATCTTGTATTTATGGACTGGGATCTGTTGAAGCTTACAGTAAAATGACTTTAACTCTTCAAAAGAATAATGGTTATAATCGTGAAGAATTGATAAAGTCCTTGGTTGCTCTTCAATATAAACGAAACGATCAAAACTTTGTTAGAGGCACGTTTAGAGCTCGAGGGGAATATTTAGAGATTTTTCCATCTCATCTTGAGGATAGAGCTTGGAGGTTAAGTTTATTTGGAGACAAACTTGAGCAGATAGAAGAATTTGATCCTTTAACTGGAGATCAAATAAGAGATCTAAGCTTAGTTAAAGTATATGCAAACAGTCATTACATCACCCCAAAACCAACAATAGAACAAGCAGTTATAAATATTAAAAAAGAATTAGAAATCACTTTAAAAAAACATAGAGCAGATAATAAGTTGCTAGAAGCTCAAAGATTGGAGGAAAGAACTAAATTTGATCTTGAGATGATTGAAGCAACAGGTTCATGTGCGGGTATTGAAAATTATTCTAGATTTTTATCGGGAAGAAAACCAGGAGAACCACCTCCTACTCTTTTTGAATATTTTCCCGATAATACGCTTATTTTTGTTGATGAGTGCCATGTAACTGTCCCGCAACTTAATGGAATGTATAAAGGAGATAGATCAAGAAAAAGTACATTAGCTGAGTATGGATTTAGACTTCCTTCTTGCATGGATAATCGACCATTAAAATTTGAAGAATGGGATTTGATGAGAACTCAGACTGTATTTGTTTCAGCAACCCCGGGCCCTTGGGAATTAGAACAAACTAAAGGTAAATCTATAGATCAAGTAATAAGACCAACTGGTTTAATAGATCCACCTGTAGAAATAAGACCTGCCAAAACTCAAGTGGATGATTTAATGCATGAATGTAGAAAAGTAATTGAGAATGGTCATAGAGCACTTGTTACGACATTAACTAAAAAAATGGCAGAGGATTTAACTGAATATTTACACGAAAATGGAATTAAAGTTAGATACCTTCACTCTGATATAGATACTTTAGAAAGAATAGAAATTATGCGTGACTTGAGAATGGGTGTATTCGATGTTCTTGTTGGAATTAACCTTTTAAGAGAGGGTTTAGATATTCCAGAGTGTGCACTTGTTGGTATATTGGATGCTGATAAAGAAGGGTTTCTTAGATCAGAAACTTCCTTGATTCAAACAATTGGAAGAGCCGCAAGAAATGTTGATGGAAAAGTAATTTTATATGCTGATAAAGAAACAAAGAGTATTAAGAAAGCCATTGCAGAAACAGATAGACGAAGAGAAATACAATTAACTTATAATAAAAAACATAAAATCAGCGCAAAGTCAGTTAAGAAAGATATTAGCGATATTCTAGAGAGTGTTTATGAGAAAGATTATGTTAAAATAAGTGATGGATCTAATATTGGAGGTAATTTAAAAAAACACCTTAAGGGGCTTGATAAAAAAATGAAAGAAGCAGCGTCTAATCTAGAATTTGAAGAAGCAGCCAAAGTAAGAGATGAGATTAGAAAGTTAGAAAGTACAGAATTAGAAATAACACTAAATCCAAAAATTAGACAATATGATGTAAAAAATAAGCTTTATCCAAAAGGTAGATCGACAATGGGTATGCCAGGAACCAAGGTCACAAAAAAAAGAGATAAAAAATGGAAGCACGGAAAATAATCATTACGGGTGGAGCTACCAGAATTGGTGCTGCAATTGCAAAACAATTATCTGGCCCTAATAAAGAAATACTAATTCACTTTAATAAATCAAAATCAAAAGCTGAAAAACTCAAAATAGAATTAGAGATAAATGGTACTAAAGTTTATCTTGTCAAAGGTGATTTGAGCAAAGAAAATGATGTAAGCAAAATTGTTAAATATGCAAAATCAAAATTAAAATATTTTGATTGTTTGATAAATAATGCCTCACTATTTGAAAATGACAAACTCGAAAATTTTACAACAGATAGCTGGGATAAGCATTTAAAAACTAATTTAAGAGCCCCCGCCCAATTATCAAAAGAATTTGCTAAAAATTTTAAGGGAAAAAACAACAATATAATTAACATAATTGATCAGAGAGTTTTTAAATTAACTCCATACTTTTTTTCATATACCATAAGTAAAACTGGTCTTTATACACTTACAAAAACAAGTGCTATGAGTTTGGCACCCAATATAAGAGTTAATGGAATTGCTCCAGGACCAACCATCAAAAATCAAAGACAAACTGAAAAACATTTTAGAAAACAGTATTTAGCAACACCTTTAAAAAGACAAGTTGATGTTGAACAAATATGTAATGCTGTTGACTTTTTTATTAAAAATAGATCTATTACTGGACAAGTAATTTCAGTTGATAGTGGTCAAAGTCTAAACTGGCAAACACCAGATATTATGGGTGGAAAAGAATGAAAAAAATTTTTTTAATATTATTTGCTACTATTTTAATATCGAATGTATTTGCACATGATACAAAAAAAATAAATTTTGACCCTCAAACAAATTGTACGAAAAAAAAATCTGCGCTTAATTGGGTTTCAAGAAATAAAACTACAAAAGGTGGTGAACTAATAAAATTTCAGTCTTATACTGGATTTGACCAAAGAACAGTTCTTATTGATGGTCATAAAAATAACCCAATAGAAATAACAGGATACCTGCAATTACCAAAAGGTTCTGATAAAGTGCCAATAGTAATTTGGACACATAGCAGTGGTGGTCCCGCTGAATATGCATGGAATGACTTTGTCTATCATGGTACTCAAAATTTATTGGATGCTGGAATAGCAGTTATGTATGTCGATAATTTTTGTCATAGAGGTGCAAAAGATACTTGGAGAGATCAATCAAAAGTTCCACTTATTAATGGAGCAATAGATGCAATCATGGCATACAAATTACTACAATCTCATCCAAGATCTAATGGTAAGTTTGGAACTACTGGTCATTCAAGAGGTGGGAATAACAGTCTATATTTAGCAGATGTAAAGTTCACATCTTTATTTTTAGAAGGAACAAATGGATTTGATGCAATATTACCTGAAGCAGCAGAATGCAGGCTCGCAGGTTTTTTTGATAAACCAGAACTAACATCAAATACTAAATTACTTTACGTCCATGGTGCTGCTGATGATTACACTTTGCCAAAGCCTTGCCAGGATTATGTAAAAAAAATCAAAGCAGACCCTGGACAGATCAATATTGATATAAAAGAAGGTTGGTATCATGGATTTCATTACGGTCAAAAACCTAAAAAATATCAAGCAATGACTGTTAGTAAATGTCCTGCTTTTTTTGTGGATAATAAAGGAAACGTTGTTGGAAATGAATGGCCAGATTTAGTTTTAAAAAAGTATAAGTTATATCCTTCGATTGATAAATTTTATGAAGCAGCTCAAGTCAATCCTAAAAAAACATGGAAAAATTCATTTAAAATTTTAAAAAAAGAAAAATGTTTAGATAGGGGTGTAATGATTGGTGGAGATCATATGGATGAGTATATGCCTCAATTTATAAATTTTTTTAAAGAAAATTTACTGTAATGAAAAGAAATAATCTTAAAATAGTTAAAATTGATAAAAATAAAACCTTATTTAATTATGAGAAGAAAATTTTAATTAAAGAGTTAATTTTAGATTTAAAACTTGGTTATTACGACTTTGAAAAAGAGAAGTCGCAGAAAGTTAAATTTAATCTTGAGTTAGACTATGAAGATAAAAAACCAACAAATGATAATGATATTAAATCAATTGTAAATTATGGAAAATTAGTAAAGCTCATAAAAAAACTTACTAAAAATAAACATTATAATTTCCTTGAAACACTAGCAGAAGACGTTTTTGATGTTTTATTTAAAGATAAACGAATTGGTAAAATAACACTTCAAATTGAGAAATTAGAAATAATGAAAAATTGCTCATCTGTTGGAATTCAAATATCAAAAAAAAGAAGTAATGCTAAGCCCTGATCAAGGAAAAGAAGTAATAAAAAAAGAACTACCTTTAATTCCTAAATTACCTGGAGTTTATAGAATGCTAAACTCTAAAAGTGAAATTCTTTATGTCGGAAAAGCAAAAAACTTGCCTAATAGGCTAAAAAGTTACGTTTCAGAAAAAAATCACATTATTCGAACAGAAAGAATGTTGTCGCAAACAACTAAGCTTGAAATAACGACTACTTCTAATGAAAGTGAAGCATTACTTTTAGAAGCAAATTTAATAAAAAAATTCAAACCACGATTCAATATTTTACTAAAAGACGATAAGTCATTTCCTTATATTTATATTTCTGATCATAAATTTCCAAGAATTGAGAGGCACCGTGGTGCCAAAAATAAACCTGGAAAATATTACGGACCTTTTGCAAGTTCTTTAGCTGTGAATATGGCAATTAAAACTATACAAAAAAATTTTTTATTAAGATCTTGTACTGATAAGCAAGTAGACGCAGCAGATAAAACTTGTTTTAATTATTTTCTAAAAAGATGCGCGGGACCTTGTGGGGGAAAAATTGATAAGGACGATTACGCAAAATTTGTTGAAGCTGCAGATGAATTTTTGAGCAAGGGTAAATCTAGAAAAATTCAAAAGACACTATCCGCTCAAATGGAGGATGCTAGTGAAGAACTTGATTTTGAAAAAGCTGCAATAATGAGAGATAAAATTAAATCTTTAAATATAATTCAATCTTCATTAACAATCAGTGAAGCAAATCTTATAGAAGCAGATGTTATAGCTGGATATAAGGAGTCAGGTAAATCATGCATTCAAGTTTTTTTTTATAGATCAAAACAAAATTGGGGTAATCAAGCATTTTTTCCTAAGCATGATCCAGATGAAAAACTAAAAGAAGTATTAAATTCATTTGTTTCTCAGTTTTATGAAAATAAAGCTGTACCCAGTTCAATTATTATAAGTGAAGATATTAAAGAAAAAAAATTGATAGAAAAAACTTTATCAAAAAAAGAAGGAAAACAAATTAGCATCTCTACAGCAAAGAAAGGTTCAAAACTAAAAGTAATAAATTTAGCGATCAAAAATGCAAAAGACAGCTTAAATAGAAAACTATATGAAAGTCAAAATAACAGAAGTTTACTGGATGAAATTGCAAAAAAATTTAAATTAGAAAATAGTATTAGCGTCATTGAGGTTTATGATAATAGCCACATTCAAGGAACAAATAGTGTTGGTGGGCTCATTACATATGGTGAAGAAGGATTTATTAAAAAAAGATATAGAAAATTTAATATTAAAACTGAAGAATATAAGCAGGATGATTACGGTATGATCAAAGAAGTTTTAACTAGAAGATTTAAACGAGCTATTCAAGAAAAAGGAAATTTTCTTTCTTTTCCAGATCTCGTATTGATTGATGGTGGTAAAGGCCAATATTCGTCTGCAAGAGAAACGATGAATGATTTAGGATTAAATGAAGTTCCTATTATAGCAATTGCAAAAGGGAAATTTAGGAATAGTGGTAATGAAACTTTTTTTCATAATGGTAAAGAGTTTAAATTTTCAAAAAATGATCCCACTCTATTCTTTCTGCAAAGAATTAGAGACGAAGCACATAGATTCGCTATAACCGCTCATAGAGCAAGGCGGAAAAAGGGAATTAGCAAATCTCTACTAGATCAAATTGAAGGAATTGGATCAGTGCGAAAAAGATCATTATTAAACCATTTTGGATCAGCTAGATCTGTAGAATCTGCAAGTTTAGATGAAATAAAATCTGTTGAAGGTGTTGAGGAAAAAGTAGCAAAAAAGATATATAATTTCTTTCACGAATAATTATGCTTAAAAAAATCCCTAATATATTAACGATTGGAAGAATAATTATTGTTCCTTTTTTCGTTTTAGCATTTTACTTACCTGGATTTTATGGCGATTTAACTGCTTTAATATTATTTGTTATAGCGTCATTTACTGATTTTCTTGATGGAATGTTGGCAAGAATGATGGGTGAAGAATCAAAACTGGGAGAATTGTTAGATCCAATAGCTGATAAAATCATTGTTGCTACAGCTTTAATTCTTTTAGTAATGGATGGTACTATTAGAAATTATGAAGTAATTGCTGCAATTATTATTCTTACTAGAGAAATATTAATTTCAGGGCTAAGAGAATTTTTAGCAAAAGGAAAAATTAAACTTCCTGTTTCTAGCCTTGCTAAATTAAAAACAGTTTTACAAATGGTTTCGATTGCTCTTCTATTGTCAGGGGATACAGGAAATAAGATTATTAATTTTCAAGATTATAATGCTCAAACAATTGGTATAATTCTTTTATGGCTATCTGCTGCTTTAACGCTTTTTACTGGATATGATTATATGCGTAAAGGAATTGATCACGCTATGTCAGAGGACAATAAAGATTAGGCTGCTTTTTTCTTTCTTACTAAAGTTTGATAACTCTCATTTAAATCTATTATAGTATCACAAACTTTAAACTGATTTTCTGCAATGCATGAAACTGGTGTTACTTCTGCGGCAGTACCCGTTAAAAAACATCCAACAAAGCTTGATAACTCCTCTGGTTTTATTTTTCTTTCGTGAACTTTAATATTTTTTGATTTTGCAATTCCAATTACTGTTCTTCTTGTAATCCCATCTAAAAAAGAATCTGGAATTGGAGTATGAAGTTCTCCGTTTTTATCTTTGAAAAAAACATTTGCACCAGTTGCTTCAGCTACATTTCCCTCATGATCTAACATTAATGAATCTGTATAACCTTGTTTTTCTGCCTCGTGTTTTGACAGTGTACAAATCATATAAAGGCCAGATGCTTTAGTATCCCAAGGGATTGTGTTAGGTGCAGGTCTTCTCCAGTTTGAAATATTTAATCTTATACCTTCAACTTTTAATTTAGGATCGAAATATGAGCCCCACTCCCATGTTGCAATTGCAACATGAATTTTTGTTTGTTGTGCAGAAATAGCCATCATCTCACTGCCTCTCCATGCTACTGGTCTTACATATCCATTTTCAACTTTTTGTGATGCAATAATTTTATTTGAAGCAATGTTAATTTGTTCCTCCGAATATGGGATCTCAAAACCCATTCTTTTAGCTGAATGAAAAAATCTAGAAGTATGTTCTTCTAATTTAAAGATTGATCCATCATAAACTCTCTCTCCTTCAAAAACACAACTTGCATAATGTAAACCATGGCTTAATACATGCAGTTTAACGTCGCCCCAGTCCACAAGCTCATCGTTGTACCATATTTTTCCTGATCTTTTATCGTAAGGTATCATGATTGATAATATTTAATTATATCTGAAAAATATCTTTGTATCTTTAATATGTCAATATAACTTACCCATAATGAAAGAACTTTTATATTTAAAAGATGATCAGCTTAAAGATTTGATAGAAAAACTTTTTGTGAGCTATAGAGAAACTTTCTCTGACTCTAAAAAGATATTAGATAAATACTCTATTGGTTTAGCACACCATAAAGTAATCCATTTATTATCAATGTATGAGGGTATTTCAATATCAGAACTGTTGAAAAGACTAAAAGTTACAAAGCAAAGTCTTAATAGAGTTTTGAAAGATTTAATAAAATTGGACATTATTGCATTTAAAAAAGACGAGCAAGACACCAGAGTTAAGCATGTATTTTTGAATGATAAAGGTGAAAAGATATTCAATGAGGTTTTTGATCAGCAAAAAAAAAGAATTTATAATGCATTACTAAACTCCAGTTCAGAGGAAGTAATAAATTTTGATAATGTTTTAAGTAAAATTATAAATGGATAAATTTAAAGCTCATATTTTACTGGTCGATGACGATGAGGGAATAAGATCATTAGTAAAAAAATATTTAAATGAAAATAATTTTTTAGTTACTACTTCAGATAGTGCTGAAAACGCATCAGAGAAAGTTAAAATTATCAAATTTGATTTAATTATCCTCGATATAATGATGTCAGGAAAAAGTGGTTTAGATTTTATCAACGAACATAAGAAAGATTTAGATACTCCAATTATACTTTTGACAGCTAAAGGTGAAGCAAGTGAGAGGGTTGAAGGACTCGAGCTAGGAGCGGATGATTATTTGGCTAAACCTTTTGAGCCAAAAGAACTAATTTTGAGAATTAAAAATATTTTAACTAAAACAATTAAAACTGATCAAAAAAGGATTATCGAGTTTGAAAATATAAAAATTGATTTAAATAAATTACTAATTATTAAAAACAAAAAAGAATTCAAAATAAATAACACGGAAAAGATAATTTTAGAAAAAATGATTAATAATCCAGGAAATACATTTTCAAGAGAGAGTATTGGTAACTTAATAAATTTAGATAATGAAAGATCAATTGATGTAATCATAACTCGTTTAAGAAAAAAAATAGAAATTGATCCAAAAAACCCAAAATTTTTGCAAACCATAAGAGGAGCCGGATATGTTCTCTGGATTGAATAGTTTATTAAGAAAAGTTTTACCCAAAAGACTATTTTATAGAGCACTTTTAATTGTAGCAGTCCCTGTTATCGTTCTTCAACTAATCATCACAATTGTATTTTTTGATAGCCTTTGGATTAAAACCAATAAAGGAATGACAAGAACATTAGTAAATGAAATAAGTGCGTTTATTGAAACTTATGAAAGTGAGAAAGTTGACAAGCAAGAGATAAATAACCTTTTTTCATTATTTTTAGATTTAAATATTGAACTTAAACTTAATGAAGAATTACAAGCTCAACAAAGTAAAAGATGGTTTAGTCCTATAGATCGAACACTAAGAAGAGAATTAAAATCAAAATTTTCTGTAGAAGATTACTGGTTTGACTCAACAAATTATAAAGAGCTAATTGATTTAAGAATAAAATATAAAGATGGATATTTTAAATTTTTAGTTCCAAAAGATCGTGTTGCCAGTTCATCTGCTAGAATTTTTGCTTTATGGATAACTGTACCTGCAATTATTATGGTGATCATATCTCTGATATTTTTAAAAAATCAAACTAGGCCAATTACAAATCTTGCACGGGCTG
The DNA here is from genome assembly GCA_902517175.1 of uncultured Pelagibacteraceae bacterium. Lineage (GTDB taxonomy): Bacteria > Pseudomonadota > Alphaproteobacteria > Pelagibacterales > Pelagibacteraceae > Pelagibacter. Next base: position 27,681 of record CABYBM010000003.1, read on the forward strand.
CAGAAAGATTTGGTAAAGGTGAGGATATTGAAGAATATAAGCCGTCTGGAGCTCTTGAAATAAGACAAGCTGGTCACGAATTTGATAAAATGAGAAAAAGAATTGAGAGACATCTAAATCAAAGAACCGAAATGCTTTCAGGTATAAGTCATGATTTAAGAACGCCATTAACTAGAATGAAGTTACAGCTAGCATTTATTAAAGATAAAAATTCAGTGGATAAATTAACTGAAGATATAAATGAAATGGAAAAAATGCTAAACGAATATCTTCAATTTACAAGCTCATCATATATTGAGAAAGATGAAATGTTTAACTTGTCTGAATTGATTGATGAAGTAATCAAAAAATATAATAATGAAAATATTTCAAAACATTTGTCACCTAGAATCTATATTAACGGTAGAAAAAACTTAATAAGCAGATGTCTAAATAATCTAATAGATAATGCTTTAAAATATGCAAATAAAGTAGAACTGAGTCTTAATAAAAAGAATACAAATATATTTATTATGATTGATGATGATGGTCCAGGTATTGCAAAGAGTGAGTACGATAATGTATTTAAACCATTTTATAAAATAGACAAAGGTAGAGCAGATTCCAAATCCAGTGTTGGACTTGGTTTGTCAATTGCATCAGATATTATTAAATCACATGGCGGAAATATTAAACTTGAGAAATCTAAAATGGATGGTTTAAGAGTTAAGATTTTTTTACCTGTTTAGTTTTCGTTTTTTTTTTACTCTCAAGCTTTTTAATTTTAATTTCTAGGTTCTCAACTCTTTTTGAAAGAACATCAAATTCGTCCTTGCCTGTCAATTTCATTTTAAAAACAAATTCATCTCTTTTAGATTTAAAAATATTTAATATTTCTGCTGATAAGTCTTTTGAAGAAACTATCCCTTGCTCTATCAATTTTGCAAACTTATCAATTATAAATTTAGAATTTTTCATATTTGAGATATACATTATAATTATAAATTAAAATGTTCATCAATAATTTTGACCCAGTTGCAATTCAAATTTTTTCCTTAGAAATTAGATGGTATTCCTTAGCTTATATTGTTGGAATTTTGTTTGGATGGCTTGTTGCAAAAAAAATATTTATTAAAAATGATAGTATCAGTAAAAAATTTGACGATTACATCACTTATTTAATTATTGGAATTATTTTAGGTGGAAGATTTGGATACATATTATTTTACAATCTTGAATATTATTTAAATAATTTAATAGATATTTTTAAAATATGGGAAGGCGGCATGTCTTTTCATGGCGGATTAATCGGAATTATATTTGCAAGTATAATTTTTGGAAAAAGAAATAATCAAAACCCTTTTTTATATATGGATATTGTTGCTTTAGTTTCTCCGATTGGAATTTTTTTTGGAAGAATTTCAAACTTTATAAATTCAGAACTTTATGGAAAAGTAACTGATCAACCATGGTCGGTAATTTTTATTCAGGTAGATAACTTGCCAAGACATCCTACGCAAATATATGAGGCACTGCTAGAGGGAATAATTTTATTTGTAATTTTAATGAATTTTAAAAACAAAAATTTTTTATTTAAGCCAGGCTTGATATCAAGTTTATTTTTAATTTTTTACTCAATATTTAGATTTTCTGTTGAGTTCTTGAGAGTTCCAGACGAACAGTTAGGTTACTTATTTTTTAACTTAACTATGGGACAAATTTTAAGTGTAATACTAATATTATCTGGATTGGTTTTATTTTATTTTAAAAATGAAAATAAATAAATCAACTAACTTATCTTTAGACCAATTTATTGATTGGGCACTTTATGATAAAAATTCTGGGTATTATATGAAGCAAAATCCCTTCGGTAAGGGAGGTGATTTCATCACAGCTCCAAATATTACAAGACTTTTTTCAGAGATTATAAGTATTTGGTTAATTACTTTTTTAAAAAGTTTAGGCTCCCCAAAGAATTTTAATTTAATTGAGTTGGGTGCTGGAAACGGTGAAATGATCAAAGTGATTTGTGAAACATTAAAAAATTTTCCAGAACACTTTAATTCTTGTAATTTTATGATTCACGAAAAAAGTCAATATCTAATAGAACAGCAAAAAAAAAATCTTAAAAGTGAGAAGGTCACTTGGATACAGGATTTAGAAGAAAATTACACAAATCCAACTATTTTTCTAGCAAACGAATTTTTTGATGCTTTGCCAATAAAACAGTTTTTTAAAAGACAAGATGACTGGTATGAAAAATTTGTAGATCTTAGAGATCCTAAACATGCAAAATTTAATGAAATTAAAACAAATATTAAAATAATTGAAAAAAAATTAAATTTTGAAATTTCAAAAGAGCAAAATATAATTGAATATTCTCCTGATGCTTTCAAATATTTAAAAATTATAGCTGATAGAATTGAAAAAAATGAAGGTGGAATATTAATCATAGATTATGGTTACTTAAATGAAAAAATGCAGGATACTCTTCAAGCAGTAAATAATCATAAATATTCAAACATATTAGAAAATATTGGTGAGTCTGATATTACTTACAATATTAACTTCAACTTATTTCAAAAATTTATTAATCAATATAAAAACTTAGACACCCTTGTAACAACTCAAAAAAAATTCTTATCAAGCATGGGAATTCTTCAAAGAGCTGAGATTGTGAGCAAAGATATAGATTTTTCAAAAAAAACAGACTTATTTTATAGAATAAGAAGACTTATAGATGAAAAGCAGATGGGTGAATTATTCAAAGTTATGCTTATTAAAACCAAAAATAATAAAATCCAAACAGGGTTTCAGAGTGATTAAATCTAAAAAACTTTCAAAGATAAAGAATTTAAAACATGGCTTTTTTAATAGCAAAGGTGGAATATCAAAAAATATTTATGAAAGTCTTAACTGTGGTCCAGGGTCAAGAGATAAACCAAGTTATGTTAAAAAAAATTTAGAAATAGTAAGAAAAAAAATAAAAAAATCTGCTAGAGATATTTTTTTACTCAATCAAATTCATAGTAATAAATTTATTTTTGTTGATGAAAAATATCAATTTAAATCAAAACCAAAAGTGGATGCTGTAATCACTAATCAAAAAAACTTACCAATTGCTATTCTAACTGCAGACTGTGTGCCAATTTTAATTTATGATCACCAGAAAAAAATAATTGCAGCAATTCATGCAGGTTGGAAAGGAGCATATAAAGGGATAGTTGGTAGAGTTATCAAATTTATGCTTAAAAAAGGATCCAAGCCACAAAATATTACTGCCGTAATTGGCCCTTCTATTTCAATTGATAATTATGAAGTTCAAAATGACTTCAAAAATAAATTTTTAAAAAAAGATAGAAGAAACAAAATTTTTTTTAGAATAAAGCATAAAAAGTTATATTTTGATTTATCAAACTACGTAAAATCTATGCTTTTAAAGAATAAGATAAAAAAAATTGAAAGAATTAAAATCAATACATTTAATTTAAGGAATAAATTCTTCAGTGCAAGAAGAGCTTTAAGTTTAAAACATGCTGATTATGGTAGAAATATTTCAATAATTATGCTTAATTAGGCTCTTTTCAAATGAAATTATTATCTGGAACTAGCAATAAGCCTCTAAGCAAAAGTATTGCTAAATTTTTAAAATCTAAACTAGTTAATTCAAGTATTAGAAATTTTTCAGATGGTGAAATATATGTTGAATTAAATGAAAACATTAGAGGGAATAGTATTTTTATAATTCAGTCTATTTCATCTCCTGCAAATGACAACTTAATGGAACTATTGTTGTGTATAGATGCTTTAAAAAGATCGTCTGCTAAAAATATAACCGCGGTTATTCCATATTTTGGTTATGCTAGACAAGATAGAAAAGTTGTTCCAAGAACATCTATTTCAGCAAAACTTGTTTCAAACTTAATTACAAAAGCTGGAGCAGACAGAGTTGTGACAGTTGATTTGCATGCAGGCCAAATTCAAGGTTTTTTTGATATTCCAGTCGACAACCTATTTGCAACACCCATTTTTGCAAGACATGTAAAAAAAAATATTAAAAGTAAAAACATTGTATGTGTTGCACCTGATGTTGGTGGCACTGAAAGAGCAAGAGCGCTTGGGAAAATTTTAAATGTTGGCCTTGCAATTGTTGATAAAAGAAGACCTAAACCTGGTCAGTCACAAGTAATGAATGTCATTGGAGAGGTTAAAGGTAAAACATGTATTATAGTAGATGATATCATTGACTCAGGTGGAACTATAGTTAATGCAGCTAAAGCTTTAAAGGATCGAGGAGCAAAAGAAGTTTATGTTTATATTACTCACGGTGTTTTAAGTGGAGAAGCTGTAAAAAAAATTAAAAATTCAGTAATTAAAAATTTAGTAATCACAGATACGATTGACAATATAAATAAAACCAAGAGTGCTAAAAACATTGAAGTTCTATCTATTTCAGCCTTAATGGGAGAGGCAATTAAAAGAATATCGAACTCAACCTCTGTTTCTGATTTATTTAAATAATTACCTTGAGTTATTAAGGATCTTGAGCTAAAAACCCTTGATTTTATGAATACATTAGAAGCCAATATTAGAAATACTAAAACTAAAGGTGAACTAAGCTCCCTAAGAAACAGTGGGAATGTGCCTGCTATAATCTATGGTGGTGAGGCTCAAAACGAAAAAGTAGCAATTTCAAAAAAATTATTAAAATCGTTAATTGAAAAAGAAAATTTTTTATCAAATATTATTGCCTTAAATGTTGATGGCAAAACCCAAAATGTTCTTCCCAAAGAAATAAAATATGACATTATAACAGATGAACCTATTCATGTAGATTTCTTAAGAGTAGTTTCAGGTGTAAAAATTAAAATTGAGGTTCCAGTTAAATTTATTAACCACGAAAGCTCACCTGGACTTAAAAGAGGTGGTGTATTAAATATTGTAAGAAGAAAAGTTGAATTAAAATGTCCAAGTGAGAAAATTCCTGAAAATCTTGTGATAGATTTAGATGGAATTGATATCGGTGAGAGTTTTAAAATTTCATCTATAAGCTTAGATGAAGAAGTAACGCCTACTATCCAAGGAAGAGACTTTGTAATTGCAACTTTAGCAGCTCCGACTGTAATGAAAGAGCCTGAAAAACCAGCAGAGGCAGAAGCTGCTGAAGGTGAAGAAGGAGCGGCAGGAGCAGAAGCTGCCACTGCAGATGGTGATAAGCCTGCAGCTGAAGGTGACAAAAAAGAAGGTGAAGATAAAAAACCTGCTGAAGAAAAAAAATAAGTTATCAAAAATTGAAATTTACTTCCCACTAAAATCCAATATATGCTTTTATTTGTAGGTTTAGGTAACCCAACTCCAGATAGTGAAAATAACAGACATAATGTCGGTTTTAAAATAATCGACTCTATTAATAAAAAATTTGGCTTATCAAAACAAAAACCAAAATTTAAAGGACTACTTACCACTGGTAATGTTGCAGATCAAAAGATTTACGCTATTAAACCATTAACTTTTATGAATAATTCTGGAATATGTATTCGTGAACTTATTGAATACTTTAAAATTGATGCTGAAAATGTAATCGTTTTCCATGATGATTTAGATGTTGAATTTGGAAAAATAAAAGCAAAGTTTGGAGGATCAAGTGCAGGACACAACGGTATCGCCTCAATTGATAAATTTATTGGTAAAGATTATTCAAGAGTAAGAGTAGGAATTGGTAAACCAAAAGAAAATATGGAAGTAAGTGATTATGTTTTACAAAATTTTGATGAGGATGAAATGATGGGGTTAGAAAAGGTCACAAATGACATTACAGACTCTATCTCGATATTGGTGAATAAAAAATTAGATTTATTTTCAAGCACAGTAAATAATAAATAATGAGTTTTAAATGTGGTATAGTTGGTTTACCCAATGTTGGTAAATCTACTTTATTCAATGCACTCACAAATTCTAGTAAAGCTCAAGCTGCGAACTTTCCCTTTTGCACAATTGACCCTAATATAGGAGTAGTTCCTGTTCCAGACGAGCGACTTGAAAAATTATCCAAAGTTTCTAATTCAAAAAAAACAATTAATACGACAATTTCGTTTGTTGATATAGCTGGTCTTGTAAAAGGTGCCTCAAAAGGTGAGGGTTTGGGAAATAAATTTCTCTCTCATATAAGAGAAGTGGATGCTGTAATTCATATGATTAGATGCTTTGACTCTGATGATATTCAAAATGTTAACCCAACTGTTGATCCCATTAGAGATTTAGAGATTATTGAAACAGAAATGATGCTTGCAGATTTAGAGTCTATACAAAAGAGATTAGAAAAAAATAATAAAAAAAATATAGAAGAAGATCAGCTCAAAATTTTAGAAATTGCATTAGATTGTATAAATAATGATAAAGATATATCTATTCTTAAATCTCAATTTGAAACAAAACAACTAAATCAAAGTGGATTATTATCCATTAAACCAAAGATATTTGTTTGTAATGTTGATGAACAAAGTGTCAAAGAGGGAAATCATTATACAAATGCTTTTATTAATAAATATGGAGCAGAAAATACTTTAATAGTTTCAGCTGATATTGAAAATCAAATAAATGAATTAGAAAACGAAGAAAAAAAAAAATATATGGATATGATAGGCTTAAAAGATACTGGATTAAGCATGCTAATCCAAAAAGGATATAAAATTTTAGAACTTGACACTTATTTTACATCTGGTCCTGAGGAAACTAGAGCTTGGACAATTCAAAGGAATTGTACTGCTCCAAAGGCTGCTGGTGAGATTCACACTGATTTTGAAAAAGGATTTATAAGAGCAGAAACGATTTCCTACGAAGATTTTGTTTCTAATGACGGTTGGGTGAATTCTAAAACTAATGGAAAAATGAGACTAGAAGGCAAGGACTATATTGTAAAAGATGGGGATGTGTTAAACTTCCGATTTAACACGTGACCAAATCCTCTTCATGCTGAAATAAACAAGTATTGTTAAAATTATCAAATAAACAATAGCTTTGAATCCCATTTGATGTCTAGCTTCTAAGCTTGGTTCCGCCGCCCACATTAAGAAAGTAGTTACGTCTTTAGACATTTGTTCTACACTTGGACTCGTCCCGTCTGAATATTCAATAATTCCGTCTGAGAGAGGTGCTGACATTTTAATTTTATTACCGTACATATATTTATTGTAATGAACACCATCATCTAAAATCATTCCACTAGGAGCTTCCTCATAGCCTTGTAATAAAGAATATATATAATCTACTCCACCCCCTCTAGCTTTTACCAGTACAGACATATCTGGAGGGTATGCACCACCATTAGCTGCTTCGGCTGCCTTAACATTTTCATAAGGCATCACAAATTTATCAGAGAGTTTTCCTGGTCTTTGAAACATTTCACCATCTGCGTTTGGTCCATCTGTTACCTCAAATGAGGCAGCAATTGCTTTTGCTTGAGCTATTGAAAACTCTGGCCCACCTTTTTCAGATAAATTTCTATAACTTAAATATTTCATTGAATGGCAAGCTGCACAGACTTCTGTATAGACTTGATATCCTCTTTGAAGTGAAGCTCTATCAAATTTTCCAAATAATCCTTTAAAACTCCAATCAGTTTTTAAATATTCAACTTTTTCTGCAGAAATTACATTTACACTGGATACACAAAACAAAATTATTATTGAAAATAGTTTAAGAATGTTTTTCACTATTCTATTTTACTTTCCCTTTTTTTAGCCATTGCCATATTGGGTGATCCTCCCAGCACTGATTCCGTAATACTTAATGGTAAAGGTATAGTCCTCTCCTTTAACCCTAGCACTGGTAAAATAACTAAAAAATGTAGGAAATAATAAGCAGTCGCGACTCTTGCAATTAATAAGTAAAGCCCTTCAGCAGGCATTGCACCCATATAACCTAATATTAAAACGTCGGCTACTAGTATCCAATAAAATTGTTTATAGAGTGGTCTGAATACTGCTGACCTTATTTTCGAAGTATCTAGCCAAGGTAAAACAGCTAAAATTAAAATTGCAGATAACATAGCTACAACTCCAAGCAACTTATCAGGAACTGATCTTAAAATTGCATAAAAAGGTAGTAGATACCATTCAGGAACAATGTGCGCTGGTGTTACTAATGGATTAGCTTCTATATAATTATCGGCATGTCCTAAAATATTAGGCGCGTAGAATACAAAAAAAGCAAATACAATCATAAACATCAATAATGCAAATCCATCCTTAATAACTATGTAGGGATGAAAAGGAACTGTATCTTTTGATGGTTTTTTAATATCTATTCCAACAGGATTATTGTTACCAGGAACGTGTAACGCCCAAATGTGTAAAACTACTAACCCTAAAATTAAAAAAGGTATTAAATAATGTAAAGTAAAAAATCTTGTTAAAGTTGGATTATCTACAGAATATCCTCCCCACAACCATGTAACTATACCTTCACCAACAAGTGGAATTGCACTAAATAAGTTTGTTATTACAGTCGCTCCCCAGAAACTCATTTGTCCCCATGGTAAAACATAACCCATGAAAGCAGCTGCCATCATCAATAAGTAAATAATTATACCAATAATCCAAATGATTTCTCTTGGAGATTTATATGATCCATAAAATAATGATCTAAAAATATGAATGTAAACTGCTAAGAAAAACATAGAGGCACCATTTGCGTGTATATATCTTATTAACCAACCATAGTTAACATCTCTCATGATGTGCTCAACACTTTCAAACGCCATATCGGCATGAGCGATATAATGCATTGCTAAAGTTAACCCAGTTACAATTTGAGTAATTAAACAAAATGTTAAAATTCCACCAAACGTCCACCAGTAATTTAAATTTTTTGGAGTTGGATAATCAGTTAAGTGATTTGCCAAAGTAAGTAATGGCAATCTATCATTAAACCATCTACCTGCTTTTGACTTTGGTGTGTATTCGTGATCACTCATATATTTTATCCAATTTTAATTGTGTTGGCGTTAACAAATTCATACTTCGGAACTTCCATGTTCCATGGCGCTGGGCCTTTTCTAATTCTTCCAGATGTATCATAATGCGAACCATGACAAGGACAAAACCATCCATCATAATCTCCTTTATCATTTAAAGGCACACATCCTAAATGAGTGCACACACCTAACATCACTAACCATTCAGGATTTTTTGCTCTGTCTTCATCTTTTTCTGGATGTATCAAATCTTCCATTTTAACAGACCTTGCTTCGGCTATTTCTTCCTGTGTTCGTCTTCTTATAAAAACTGGTTTGCCTCTCCAAAGCACGGTAATTGTATTACCTGGCTTTAAAGAACTAACGTCAACTTCAGTACTAGCTAACGCTTTTACAGACGCATCAGGATTCATTTGGTCCACTAATGGCCAAACAACTGCTGCAACTCCGACTGCCCCAACAGCATAAGAGGCTGTAAATAAGAAATCTCTTCTTTCTGGTTTTTTATCTGACACGATTAGTAACTGTTTATATTGTCTGTTTTGGTTTAAATTACTTAATATACGAATTCATATAATATAAAATATTAATTTTACTACTGATAGAATGACACAGAATTCAACCATTTCAGGGCCAAAAATTGCACTATATGAGCCCGATATTCCACAAAATACTGCAGCAATAATAAGAACTTGTGCTTGTTTAGGTGCAAAACTAGAAATTATTGAGCCATGTGGTTTTCTACTGTCAGATAAAAGGTTTAAGAGAGTTGTCATGGACTACATGAACCTTGAACAGATCAAATTTTATCAAAGCTCTGAAAAATTTTTTGAGAAAAAGCAGAATCAGAGAATTGTTTTAATGACAACTAAGGGATCAATATCTTATACTGAATTTAAGTTTAAATCAGATGATACAATTTTATTTGGTCGTGAAAGTGCAGGTGTTCCTGAAAAGGTTCACAGACTAATCAAAGATAGATTAAAGATCCCAATGAATGATAAAGTAAGATCACTAAATATTGGCTCATCTGTTGCTATAGTGTTGGCAGAAAGTTTAAGACAAATTAAATTAATTTAAATGGACATAGATATTAAAAAAAATCTAACAAGTAATTGGTTTAAAATATTACAAAATGTGATTTGTGATGACATCGTCAAGCTTGAAAGGAACAAATTTAAATTTAAATCTACTTCTTGGAAAAAAAATACTAAAAAAGATGAGGGAGGTGGAGAGCACAGAATTCTTAGTAATGGAAAAATATTTGAAAAAGTGGGTGTAAATTACTCAAAAGTATATGGAAAATTTCCAAAAAAATTTCAGAAAAATATTCTAGGTGCTGAAAAAGATCCAAGTTTTTGGGCATCAGGGATATCAGTTGTAATGCATATGCAAAATCCTCATATTCCTGCAATGCATTTTAATACTAGGTTCATTTGTACAAAAAAAAATTGGTTTGGAGGAGGCATGGATGTTACTCCGGCTATTAAAGACATAAGTGAAAAAAATAATTTTCACAAAAAATTAAAACTTATGTGTGACCAACATAACAAAAAATATTATTCTAAATACAAAAAATGGTGTGATGAATATTTTTATTTACCACATAGGGATGAGGCAAGAGGAATAGGTGGTATTTTTTTTGATTATAAAAGAGATAACTTTGAAAAAGATTTTAAATTTGTAAGAGATGTGGGTGTAACATTTCAAATGTTATTTAATAATATTATAAGAAAAAAAATTTCGAAAAAATGGACTTTAAAAGAAAAGGAGAAACAGTATATTAAAAGAGGTCGTTATGCAGAATTTAACTTACTGTATGATAGAGGAACAAAATTTGGACTTCAAACTGGTGGTAATGTAGAGGGAATACTAATGTCCTTACCTCCAATCGTAAAATGGAAATAAAAAATGGATAAAGAACCAATTACACTAAATGGTCTCAATAAATTAAAAGAGGAATTAATTTATTTAAAGGAAAAAAAAAGACCTAAAATAGTAGCTGCAATTGCTGAAGCTAGATCTCACGGAGATCTAAAAGAAAATGCTGAGTATCATGCTGCAAAAGAGGAACAATCACATAGTGAGGGAAGAATAACAGAAATTAATGACATAATTGCACGAGCAAACGTAATTGATGTAACTAAATTAAATAATGACGGTAAAGTAATTTTTGGTTCTACTGTTTATCTTGAAGATTTAGATACTGGGGAAAAAATAAATTATAAAATTGTTGGTAAAGATGAAGCTGATTTAAAACAAAAATTAATTTTTTTTCAATCTCCTATCAGTAAGGGCTTAATTGGTAAAAATAAAAACGATCTAGTTGAAATTACTACCCCATCAGGATTGAAAAATTTTGAGATTAAAGACGTAAAATATATTTAACCTTTAGCAATTTTTTGAACTTGTTTATCTGAGATTTGAAAACCGTTTTGAACCCAAATTTCTTCTATCATCTTCAATTTATTTCCTAGAACTTTACCTTCAGGGATATTGTACTTTGACATAAGAATATTTGCCCCAACAGGTAAGCTTGGCAAAGTTTTATTATTATAAAAATCAAGCAATTTAATTAGTTTTTTTTCTAATTTTTTTGAAATAAATAATTTAAAACTAATAATATCAGTTACAGTTTGCCTACCATTAAAATAAAAAATTTTGTTCAAATTTTTTTCAGTAAAATAATTGATATTTACTTTTTGCTTATAAAAATTATCAATAAATTTTATTCTTTTTTGATCTTTATTAGAAATTTTAAATTTATATAAAAAATAATCTGCGTTATCAGTTCCATCAATAATTAATAATGAAATCAATAAAATAAAATCAATTTTAGATAAATTTTTCAGTGCGTATACATTTAACTTTTTAAAACTTTGAAGATTTTTTAACTGAGGGAAAATTATCTCTATTAACTCAAGGCTTTCTTTGTCCTTAAGTAATTTAATAAACCCATCTGATTTTGTTAATTTTTTAAATTCCTCTACTAATCTTTCAGAAGAAAGTTTTGAAATTCCTCCAATATTTTTTTTAATAGTTTTAAAAATTTCTAGCTCATGTTTGGTATTAGAATAATTCAAAAAGAAGCGTAGGTATCTTAAGATCCTTAAGTAATCCTCTTGAATTCTTTCCTCCGGATTTCCTATAAATTTTACATTTCCACTTTCTAGGTCTTTTTTACCATTATGCGGATCAAACAAATTTCCATCTTTATCAGAATAAATTGCATTAATAGAAAAATCTCTACGATTCGAATCTTCTTTCCAGTCTAATGAATATTCAACTTTAGCATGCCTTCCATCTGTTGAAACATCTTTTCTAAGAGTAGTGATTTCATATTTTTGATCTCCTATAATTGCAGTAATTGTTCCATGGTCAATTCCTGTTTCATAAAAGTTAATATTATTTTTTTTCAGTACATTACAAACTTCTGTGGGTATTAAGTTTGTAGCTAAATCAATATCATCTACTTCTTCTTTTTTTATAATCTTTCGAATACATCCACCAACATATCTAACTTCGCTAATTTCGTTAAAATTATTTATTGCCTCAAATACTTTGTAAGCTGAAGTTTTTTGGGTAATTTTTTTTATGTTTTGACTTATGTAATCAAGATTTCTTGATCTGAAAAATATTTTATCTAATAATTTATCCATATATGGCTGGGGCGCTAGGATTCGAACCTAGGATGCCGGTACCAAAAACCAGTGCCTTACCGCTTGGCTACGCCCCAATATTATTTTCATATAGCACAAAAAATCAAAATTTATATAGTTTTTGATACATTGCACCAATAATTTTTAAATTTTCTTTTAAACTGTATCTTTGCCAACTTACAATCTTTTGAATATTGGTAATAAGCACAAATAGCTGATCCTGAACCAGTCATCCTAACAAATAAGGGGCTATTAAGGTTTTTCAAAAATAACTTTATGTTTTTTAGTCGCGGGTATTTTAAAAAGGCTATTTTCTCAAGCGCATTAACTTGCTGAGTTAAATAGTTTGAACTGAACATTTGTTTTTTTGGACAATTGAGGTTTGGTTTAGTGAATTTTCTAACTCCAGAGTATATTTTTTTTGTAGAACATCCAAAGTTTGGTTTAACCAATAAAGTATTATATTTAGGACACTTTGTGAATTTTTTAATTTGATTGTTTGATTTCAAGATAGAGCTAGAAAAATTTATTCCTAATATCACATCAGATCCAATTGAATTACATAGTTTTTCTATTTTTATTTTAGTTAGTTTTATAATTTTTTTTTTTATAAAAAAATTTAATATCGCTGCTGCATTCATGGACCCACCACCAAGTCCAGCTTCTTGTGGTATATTTTTTTTAATACTTATTTTAAATTTTTCATTTTTTAATAAATTAGTTCTATCAAGTAATTCTAGTAATTTTTGAACTGTGTTTTCCCTTTTTATATTCTTTGAAAATTTTCCATTAAAAGAAATTTGGTGATTATCTGACTTAATCTTTCTAATGGAGATTATATCGTGCAAGTGAATAAATGAAACAATACTCTCAATTTTATGCATTGAGTTTCTTTTTCCTGTTACATTTAGCGCTAAATTAATTTTAGCATAAGATTTAAGATAATTATTCCTCATTTAGGAATTTTTAAGGCCTTCAATCACTTTAATATTTATTTTATCTTTCATACTATCTTCAGTATCATCAAACTTTAAAACATTATTCCAAAAATATCGTGCTTGTATTTTTTGATTTAATTTCCACAATATATCTCCGTAATGATCGTTCACTATTGGATCCTCAGGCATTAATTCCACTGCCCTTTTAAGATATTTTTCAGCCTGAATGTAATCGTCTATAAGATAATAAGCCCATCCAATAGAGTCGATAATATAAGGATCGTTACTTTTTGATTCGTATGCCCTTTTCAACATTTCCATTGCTTCATCAATTTTATAATCACGTTCTAACCACGAATAGGCTAAATAATTAAGAACGTATGCGTCATCGGGATTTATTTTTAAAGAATTGAGTAAATCTTCGTCTGCTTTTTTATAATCTCCTACCCTCTCATGGCTTCCCCCTCTTCGGTAAAATAAATCCGCTCTAAGCTCAGATTGATCATCTAATGTTGTAATAATTTGAGAGTAATATTCGATTGCTTTTTCATAATTTTTCGAATTTTTATAAAAATTTGCAACATCAAATATCATTTTTAAATTTGGATTTTCTATTTTGCTAAATTTTACTTTGATAAATTTAATTGCTTTTTCATAACCTTGTTCTTCTACAATTATTTGTGCCTCTTTCTTTAACCTAAACCAATAATAAAACTCATCTTTTTTATTAAATTTTGTAATAATTTTTTTAACTTTATTAAATTCTTCGTTTAAATAAAAATTTTCTGCGACCAAAGATAAATTAAACTCAAATTTCGAATTTAAATAATTAGACAAATTTAGATAAAAATTAGATTTTTCAAAATTATCTTGGGATGAGTAGAGATTGGACACTAAAAATAAAAATTCAGATACAACATCATTATGGTTTTGACATGAAAAAATTTTATTAAATTCCTTAAATTTTTTATTCTCTACCCAACTTTTACTTTGGGACAGTAAAATGGTTGAGTTCATATAATCAAATTGACTAACTACATTTTCTGCTGCATTTATTTTATTTTTATCAATTAAATAATTAAGGTAAAAAAAGATATATCTAGAATAATCTCCTTGTTGACTATTAATTAAATTAAGAAAATATGCTCCAGTCTTTTCATCCTTTAAATAACATCTTTGAAAAGTTTCCGATATTAAAGACAAATTTCCAAAATTTTTTTTATTATTTAAAATTTTTTTATTTTTAAAAGTATAGATATATTGTTTTAAGGTCTCAAAAATTACTAAGTTTATTCTATTTTGATCTTGAAATTTTAGACTTTGAGTTAAATATCTATCAGCCTCATCAAAATTATTTTTTTTTAAACTATCAATAATTAAAATTAAGTAAGCGTCATAAAAATCAGCATTGTCTTTGTTACCATTGTTTTTAATCACATTAATTGCTTGTGGAACCTTATTATCTAAAACTAATGAATTTACATACCTTTTTAAATATGTGTCATGTTTGTTAAGTAAAACTTTTGAAAGGTTAAAAAATTTTAATGCTTTAGAATTATTTTGATTTTCATACGCAATAATCCCTGAAAAATAATTTGATAAATCTCTAGAATTAAAGTCATGAAAACTAGTACTTTTAGAATATATTGGTGTCTGATAGAATAAACCAAAAATGAATAATAGTTTTATTAATTTTTTTAACATTTAGACATTGTATGACTAAAAAAGTAATAAATCAAAATGACAAATTTAGAGAAGAATTGATAAATACAATTGAACCAAATTTTGTTTTTACTGATAAACCTATAAACAGATTTATTAACAATAATGCAAAACTTGATGATAATCAGTCAAAAAATAAGAATGCGTTACTGCTAAAACTAAAAAAACAAATCAATTCAATTGAAAATTGTAAATTGAAACAAAATTCAAGAAATTTAATTCTAGGAGATGGAAACATAAACAGTCCTATAATGTTAATTGGTGAAGCTCCAGGTTTAGAAGAAGATAGTAACACAAATACTTTTATGGGAGAGGTTGGAGAACTCCTAGATAAAATGCTGCTGGCTATCGAGATAAAAAAAAAAAATATTTATTGTTGTTATTCAATAAATTTTAGACCCCCAGAGGACAGAAAGCCAACGTCAGTAGAGATCAAAAGATATTCTGTGTTTTTAAAAGAGCATATATCAATAATTGAGCCAAAAATTGTTATTTTAATGGGAAGTACAGCTATGGAGGCTGTTACAGGAATTAACGGTAAAATTTCGAGTGAAAGAGGAAAATGGGAAGAGGTAATACTAAATGGTAGAACCTATCCTTTGATGATAACTTTCAATCCTTCATATTTAATAAGGTTTCCAGAGAATAAGAAATACTCATGGGAAGATCTAAAAAAAATAAGACAGAAGATAAAAGACTTAAATTTAAGGGTTTAATGAAAATAATCGCAGGTGTTGACGAAGTTGGTAGAGGAAGTTTAATTGGACCAGTTTATGCAGCAGCTGTTATTTTGAATAAATCAGTTAATTCTAAAATAATCAAAGACTCTAAAACACTGACTAAAGAAAAAAGGGAAATTTTATTCAATTATATTAAAAAAAATTCAATTTGGGCTACTGGTAAAGCCTCTGTTAAAGAAATAGACAAAATAAATATTCTTCAAGCGAGTTTACTTGCCATGAAAAGAGCAATAAAAAAACTCAAAAAAAAACCTTCACAAGTTTTAATAGATGGAAATAAAATACCAGATTTAAAAAATTATAAATTAAAGGCAATAGTAAAAGGTGACCAAAAAATACCTTCTATTTCAGCAGCATCCATTATTGCTAAAGTAACTAGAGATAATTTTATAAAAACATTAGCTAAGAAGAACAAAGGATATTATTGGGATCAAAATTTTGGTTATGGAACTAAGCGGCATTTAAAGGCAATAAAAAAGTTTGGTGTTAATAAACATCATAGAAAAACATTCTTACCAATATCAAAACTTAAGAAACACAATATCTAGTTATATTAAATTTTAGCCACACAAAACGAGTTTAAATATTTCAATCTCAGGTTGACCCTAGAGTCCATTTGGAGTCTAATTATTTTTTAAAAATGAAAACTGATTTCAAAAATAAAATTATTAATGGAGACAGCCTAGAAGAATTAAAAAAAATTCCACATGAAACTTTTGATTTAATTTTTGCAGACCCGCCATACAATCTTCAATTAAAAGGCGAATTGGTAAGACCAGACAGATCTAAAGTAGATGCTGTAAATGACAAATGGGATCAGTTCGAAAATTTCAAAAAATACGATGAGTTTACATATGAGTGGTTATCAGAGTGTAAAAGAATTTTAAAAAAAGATGGAGCAATTTGGGTTATTGGAAGTTATCACAATATTTTTAGAGTAGGAACTGCAATTCAAAATTTAGGATTTTGGATTTTAAATGATGTAATTTGGAATAAAAATAATCCAATGCCTAATTTTAGAGGAACAAGATTTACCAACGCTCATGAAACTTTGATTTGGGCATCTAAAAGTGAAAAATCAAAATATACATTTAATTATCAATCACTAAAATGTTTGAATGATGATTTACAAATGAGATCAAACTGGGACCTTCCAATTTGCAGTGGTTCAGAAAGATTGAAGAAAAACGGCAAAAAAGTGCATTCAACTCAAAAACCAGAGGCTTTACTTCATAGAGTTTTGTTAGCATCTTCGAATAAAAATGACATGATTTTAGACCCCTTTTTAGGTTCAGGTACAACAGCAACCGTTGCGAAAAAACTTGGTAGGAATTATTTTGGTATAGAAAAAGAAAAAAATTATTTCAAAGCTGCAGAAAAAAGAATTAAAAATGCAAAACCTATTGAAGATGATTTACTTGATACTCTTAAAAATAATAGATCAAAACCTAGAATACCATTTGGATCATTAGTGGAACTTGGAATAGTTAAGCCAGGTACTAACATTTTTGATAATAAGAAAAAAATTAATGCAAAAATTTTGGCTGATGGAAGTATAAAGCATAACCAATCTGAGGGCTCTATTCATAAAGTTGCAGCTACTATTTTAGGTGCTGAAAGTTGTAATGGATGGACGTATTGGCATTGTAATATTAATGGCAGAATATATCCAATAGACTACTTGAGACAAAGATTAATCTCAAAAAATTAATTATTGTAAATTTTTCCTAAATAATTTTCTAAGAATTTTTTGTTCTTAGTTAATATTTTTAATCCCATATTCCTAAAGAAAACTATAATTGGATTTGATGCATGAAATGTAAATTGATTTAGTTTTGATCTATTATTGATCATTTTTACTCTTGAAACTCTTTTACTATAATAATCAGATTTGTTATTTATAGTGCTTTCAAATAATTCTGATGCACCTTCAATAGATTGTGAGGCTCCTTGTGCAAAAGAAGGTGGAAAAGCAAAAAAAGCATCTCCGACAAGATCGATATTTTCATCTGATTCATGAAAATCTTTACTAACAAAAACTGGGAAGCACTTTATATTATTTAGGTTATTTAAAATTGAAGAAGAAATTTTATTTTGTAATTTGTTTTTAATTCCATTGATAAAAACTTTTTCTTCAAAAAGGCCATAGTTTTTTAGCTCATTTGCGGTTAATTGATGCTTTAAAACACCAATAAAATTCAATTCTCCACTACTATTATCAATTGGGTAAATAACATAATGGAAATCAGGACCTACAAATAAAGAAATGTTCATTTCATTTAAATTATTTAGGTTGGCCCGAGCAATTTTACCTCTAATTGCAATACAATTATCATAAGTTGGTTGAATTTGATTATTAGAAATTAAGGATTTTCCTTTAGAAAAAATACCGTCAGAAATAATTAGATGGTCACAAACAAAATTTTGATTGTTATTAAAAGTTAAATTTATTTGATCATTTTTTTTTTCGATTTTCTCAATGCTATGTTCATATTTTACATCCTGTTCATCTAATCTATTTTTTAAAAATTCAACTAATATAGATCTTTTCATTGTGGTGTATTTACAATCTTCAGAATTATATTCAGAAATATTCAAATCAGATATTTTTTTTTGATTTTTAATCTCATAAAAATCAATTTTTTCAGGATTAAACTTTTCCTTCTTTTCTATTTCATTAAACCCAATTTTGTTTAAAAGCTTGATACTATTGGTTGAAAGTTGAATTCCATACCCCTCTTCTAACTCTATTGAGTGCTTTTTTTCAAATATTGTAAGTTGATAATCTGGATTTTCTTTAAATAAATTAGCAATGAATAAACCTGAAATTCCTGCTCCTATAATTCCAATTTTTTTCATTTATTACTTTCTAGGTATCTAACAATTCTTTTTGTAAAAGTGGGCAATGTATAGGTTTTTAACTTCTTGGGATCAATCCAGTGGGAAGTTGGCAATGAACTTACTTTATTTTTATGCTCAATTTTTATATTCATATTCATATTAGACATCTTAAAATTAACTATATCTGTTGAGCTTATAGGCTTTGATAATTCATACATGGGAAAAATACTAAAATTTTTCAAAAAATTAAATTTAGTATTTTTAATCAAAAGATATTTATTTTTATCTTTATATACTTTTAGTAAATAATATTTATTGTTATTCTTTTTTTTGATTTTAGTAAGTAGAAAATCTTTTTTTTTTAAAGCAATACATTTACTTGAAATTGGACATTGTTCACAATGAGGATTATTCGGTTTGCAGATTAAAGCTCCTAGTTCCATTAAGGCTTGAGCATAATCACTTGCCCTACTTGAATACCCAAAGATTTCTTTTTTCTTGATTAAGTTCTCTTTATTAATTTTGTTTTCTTTTTTTAAATATAAATATCTTTTAAGAACTCTTTCAATGTTTCCGTCTAAAGGGATAATGCGTTGATTAAAAGCTATAGCTGATATTGCACTAGCAGTGTAATCACCAATACCTGGAAGAGATTTTAAATCTGAATAGTTTCTTGGAAGTTTTTTATCAAATTTTTTAATAACTAATAGAGCAGTTTTTTTTAAGTTTCTAACCCTAGAATAATAGCCAAGTCCCTCCCAAAGCTTAATCAGTTTTTGATTTTCGAAATTTGCTAAAGTCTCTAAGTCAGGAATATTTTTTATAAATCTATTAAAGTAAGGAATTACTGTTGCTACCTGAGTTTGCTGTAACATAAATTCACTAACTAATGTGTAATATTGCTTTTTTTTATGAGAAACTTTTTTTCTCCAGGGTAAAACTCGCTTATTTATGTCATACCAATTAAGAATTTTATTTGTTATTATTTGATCTTTCATATGCAATTTAAAAATAATACTAAGCAGAGAAATGTCTCCATTCAAGGCTTAAGATCTTTTAAAGACACTTTGCCAAAAAATGTAAAAAGGATTATTAATAAAAAAGGTCATATTTATTCAGAAACCCTGAGTAATTGGAAATACCTTGTAGGTGACGAGTTATTCAAGTGCTGCTATCCAAAAACATTTAAAAGTTCAAATAAATTTGGTGTAAGTACATTAGTGATAATGGTCAAAAGAGGTCACGAAGTTGACATAGAGTATTCTAAAAAAGATATTTTAAATAAGATGAATGCTTATTTTGGTTATGAGGTTGTTGAGAAACTTAAATTTATTAGTTTTGATGATGAACAAAAAGTTTCCCCTAAACTAGAAATTAATGAGAAAAATGTGACAATAAATAGATATAAAGACAAAATCAGTGATGTTAAAAATGAAAAAATTAAACAATCATTATTAGAGCTAACTAAAGTTTTTAAAAAAAAATGAAAAAAATTTTAATAATTTCAATATTTTTTTTCTTCAGTACTTTAAGTACTCAAGCTGACGAAATTAAAAGAATTCTTGTAGGAAATCAGAGTGCAAAAATATCTATTATTGCTTTTGAATCTTTAACTTGTAGCCACTGTGCTAACTTTCATAAAGAAGTTTTTCCTTTATTAAAAAAAGAATATTTAGATACAGGTTTAGCCAAAATTGAATTTAGACATTTTCCGCTAGACATTGCTGCTTTTAATGCATCAAAAGTTGCCCAATGTAAAAATGATGGGAACGCAGAGATATTGGAAAGTTTATATGCTAATCAACAAAAGTGGGTAAAAGGAAGTTCAGTTGAGGAGGCAAATATTAATCTAAAAAAATTTTTATCAACAGAAGGTTTCAATATTGATTTCGAAAGCTGTATTAACAACAAGCAAATTGAAGATTTTGTATTAAATGACCGAATCGATGGAGCTAAAAACTTCAAAGTAAATGCTACCCCTACGATAATAATTAATAACGAAAAGTTTGATAAAACCTTAAATTACAAAAATTTAAAAAAAGCTCTTGAAAAACTGATATAAGTTTGTTCATGGAGTTTAAAAAAATCCAATTAAATGGATTTAAATCTTTTGCAGAAAAAGCCGACTTTTTAATCGAAGATGGTTTAACTGGTATTGTTGGACCTAACGGGTGTGGAAAATCTAATATAGTTGAGTCTCTAAGATGGGCAATGGGTGAAACATCAGCAAAAAGTATGCGTGGATCTGGAATGGAGGATGTAATTTTTTCAGGCACATCAAATAAAGCTTCAAAGAATATTGCCGAAGTAACAATAGAAGTTGAAAATAAAGATAAAGAAGGTCCAATTCAGTATCGAGAGCATGATCAAGTTCAAATTAAAAGAAAAATAGAAAAAGATAAAGGTTCTAAATTTTACATTAACGGTAAAGAAGTGCGAGCTAGAGATGCTCAAATGTTTTTTGCTGATCTATCTACTGGTGCACATTCGCCTTCAATGATTAGTCAAGGAAGAATTGGAGCCTTAGTAACTGCAAAACCTACAGATCGAAGAGCAATATTAGAGGAAGCTGCAGGTATTTCTGGGCTGCATGTGAGGAGGCATGAAGCTGAATTAAGATTGGGAGCAGCAGAAAACAATCTTAAAAGAGCTGATGAGCTTAGAAGACAACAAGAAAAACAATTAGCAAATCTTCAAAAACAAGCAGAGGAAGCTACAAAATATAAACTTATTTCTGAAGAAATAAAAAAAATTGAGGCCGGTTTATATTATTTAAAATTAATTGAGATAGACAAAGAAATCAGGATAGAAAATGAAATAAATAATGAGGCTGAAGGTGAAGTTGATGGATTTAATACTAAAATATCAGAGCTGGAAAGTTTAATAAAACTTTCCACTAATAAAATTTCACCACTTAGAGAAAAAAATATAGAAAATTTGTCAAGAATTCAAAGACTTAATCTAGAGCTTCAAAGTTTAGATGAAGAAAACACAAGAACTCAAGATGAAATCGAAACTATTAAAAAATCAATTCAAACTCTTGATGACGATATCGCAAGAGAAAAAGGGATAATTATTGACGCAAATTCTAATGAAAAAAGACTAAAAGAGGAAAAATCAGATTTAGTAGAGACTGACTCTAAATATTTTGAAACAGAAAAGCTTTCTAACGAGGAGCTAGAAGTAGAAAAAAATAGATTAAAGGAAGAACAAAAAGCTGTTGAAGATGTTATAAATAGCTTTGCTGACCAGACGATCAATATTAGCTTGGGTCCAATCAAAAATGTGCAAAATTCAATCCTAAGGGTTAAAGAATTAATTGATAGTAATGAAATTAATCAGGCGGTTACTATACTAGAAAGATGTAACATGGAGCTTAATAATTTTTTGAATGACCTAAAAGATGACAAATCTAGGAATGAATTATTAAGTGTTAATGAAAAATCTCAAAATATAAAATTACTGCAAGAAAAATATGCTGATGCTTATAGTAAAAATCAATCTATCAAAAATGAGTCTATAAAAAGAAATGAAAGAATTAAAACCATTGAAACTGAAATTGAAAGTTGGAAAAATTTATTATCAAATTCAGAGAAAATGGTTTTAGAACTTACTGAAAGAAAAAATAAATTATCATCTCAATTGAATGATTTAGAAAATCAACCAAGAGTTCACGCTGAACGAAAAGGTCAAATTTCAGAAAATTTAAGAATTTCTGATAAGGAAAAAATTGATAACGAACTAATTATTGATGAAACTGATAAAAAAATTGAAACTTTAAGAGGTGAATTAAATGAAATTCAAGAGCAATCAATACAAATCAGAGAAAGAAAAGCTAGTTCAGGAGCAACTATTGAAGGTCTTAAAAAAAGAAAAAGAGATTTATTAGACCGTATAAGTTCTGAACTGAATCTTAATGAAGAAAATATTTTAGAGAATTCAAATTTAAATGGTGTTGATGAGCTCCCCAACGCTGTTAATCAAGAAGATGCGTTAGATAAAAAGAAGCAAGAAAGAGAAAGGTTTGGCTCCGTAAATTTAAAAGCAGATGAAGAAACTAATAAATATAAGGAAGAGATTAAGAAAATGGAGCAAGATCGAGCAGATTTAGTAACAGCTATTGTAAAATTAAAAGATAGCATAAATGAACTTAATCGAAAAGGACGTGAAAGATTAATAGAGGCTTTCGAGAAAGTTAATAGAAAGTTTAATGAGGTCTATACAAAATTGTTTAATGGAGGAAATGCAAAATTAGAATTGGTTGACTCTGATGATCCTCTTGAGGCAGGATTAGAGATGTTAGTAAGCCCTCCTGGAAAAAGATTGCAATCAATAACCTTATTATCTGGAGGAGAACAAGCACTAACGGCACTTTCTTTGATTTTCGCAGTATTTTTAACTAACCCATCTCCAATTTGTGTTTTGGATGAAGTTGATGCTCCGCTGGATGACGCAAATGTAACAAGATTTTGCAGTCTACTTGAAGAGTTGACTAAAATAACAAATACTAAATTTATCATTGTAACTCATCATGCTTTAACCATGTCTAAAATGAATAGATTATATGGGGTAACTATGCCTCAAAAGGGTATTAGTCAGTTAGTTGCAGTTGATTTACAAAAAGCAGAGAGTATGGTTGCCTAAGCTATACAAATGCCAAATGATCCGTTAAAAACTCGCCTAGAGATTGCAAAAAACAAGGTTTCTAAGAAAAATCTTTTTGATAAAAAAAGTAATCCCTCACCTATTGGTACAGCCTTTAAATTAAGCACTGAACTGGTCGCTGCGGTTGCTGTAGGGACAATTATTGGGTTTATTTTTGATAAGACCTTTGGTACTAAACCTTGGTTTATATTAATATTTTTTTTTGTGGGTGTAGTTGCTGGAATAACGAACGTAATTAGATCTGCAAAAAATATGCAAAAATAAGTATTTATGGCAGCAAATCCTATGTCTCAATTCGATGTATATCGAATTGGACCTGAAATAAAAGTTGGAGCATTTGATATATCATTTACTAACGCCAGTTTGTTTATGATTATTAGTACAGTTTCGATTTTACTTGTGTTTAATTTGGGCTCAAAAAGAAATTCAGTATTACCAAATAAAATGCAACTACTAGCAGAGCTTAGTTATACATTTGTTGCAAAAATGATAAGTGATACAGCTGGATCAAAAGCAAAACCCTATTTTGCGTTTATATTTTCTTTATTCATGTTTGTTCTATTTTGTAACATGTTTGGTATGATCCCTTACACATTTACTGTAACGAGTCATATAATCGTTACATTTATTTTAGCGTCATTTATTTTTATTGGAGTGACAATTATTGGCTTTATCAAACATGGATTTGGTTATCTTAAATTATTTGTACCTAGTGGGGTACCAGCTGTGCTACTACCCTTAATAGTAGTCATAGAAATTATATCTTATTTAAGTAGACCAATAAGTTTATCAGTTCGATTATTTGCAAATATGATGGCTGGTCACACAATGATGAAAGTTTTCGGAGGCTTTGTGATAAGTCTTGGATTAGTCGGTGGTTGGCTTCCACTGAGTTTTTCGGTTGCATTAACAGGTTTAGAGATCTTAGTTGCTTTTCTTCAAGCTTATGTTTTTGCAATCTTAACCTGCATCTATTTAAATGATGCATTAAATTTACACCATTAATTAACAAAGGAGGAAATAATGGAATTAGAAGCAGCAAAAATGATCGGAGCTGGTTTAGCAGCAATTGCTTTAGCAGGTGCCGGTGTAGGTATCGGAATAATTTTTGGAAATTATTTGTCTGGAGCGATGAGAAATCCGTCTGCAGCACAAAAACAGTTTCCTAATTTGCTTTTAGGTTTCGCTCTTGCGGAAGCTACAGGATTATTTGGATTAGTAGTTGCATTAATCATTTTATTTGCGTTTTAAATTAATGATTAAAAAAATATATTTTCAGTCGATATTTTTTAGCTTCTTATTTTTTAAAGAAGCTTTTGCAGCTGAAAGCGGAGGTATGCCTCAATTAAATCCTGAGTTTTGGATTTCTCAAATTTTTTGGTTAATACTTACATTTGGAATTATGTATGCTGTTTTGTCAAAATTCATACTACCAAAAATTAGTAACAATTTAGAGTCGAGAAAATCTCAAATTTTAGAAAATATTGAGGCCGCAGAAAAACAAAGAGAAGATAGTGAGGCTAAGCTTAAAGAATATGATGAAATTATATTAAAAAGGAAGAGTGAGGCTAAAACTATGTTTAATCAAACAAGAGAAAAAGCGCTAAAAGATATAATGGCTAAAAAAGAAGTTTTAGATCAGCAAATTGATGATGAAATTAATAAAGCTGAAAAAGAAATAGAAGTATTAAGAGTTAGCGCTCCAGATAAAATAAATAAAATAGCAATTGAGACTTCTTCAGAACTTTTAGAAAAGTTAATTGGTTCTGGAGTAAACAGTAGTAGCATATCTGCAATTGTTGATGATCTATCAAAAAGAAATGGGGATAAATACTATGGTAATTGATGCAACATTTTGGGTAGCAGTATCATTTGTAATTTTTTTTGGTGCTTTAATTTATTTAAAAATTCCACAAAAAGTTTCTCAAATTTTAGATAAGATGATCTCTGATATTAAAAATGAAATTAATGAGAGTGAAAAATTAAGAACTGAAGCAAAAAATTTACTAGATAATGCACAAAAAAAATTAGATACCGCTCAAACGGTTAGTAATGATATTTTAGATCAAGCAAAAAAAGACTCGGATAGATTGGTAATAGAATTGAACGATAAATTCCATAAATCTTCTGAGATAAAAAAAAATCTTGCTGAAAATAAAATAAGTCAAATGAAAGAAGCAGCTATAAAAGAGATAAAAGATGCTTCAATTAAAATAGCAGTGGACTCAGTTAAAAAAATTATATCCACATCAGTAGATAAATCAAAACTCGATGCTGTATTTCAAAAAAATTTAGATGAGACTAAAGAGCAGCTAAAAAAAATTAGCTCATAATACACTTACAATTTCCAAAAAAAACTATAAATTATTAATATGAATTCTATAGTGATTGGATCTGGATTTGGAGGAATTGCTGCAGCTTTGCGCCTAAAGGCAAAAGGGCATCAAGTTAAATTAATTGAAAAACATCCTGATCTTGGTGGTAGAGCTAGAGTGTTTAAGAAAAATGGTTTTATATTTGATGGTGGCCCAACTGTAATTACTGCACCCCACTTAATTAATGAGTTGTTTGAATTATTTAAAAAGGATCCAAAAAACTACATTGAGTTATCTCCTCTTAAAATTTGGTACCAATTTATTTTTGAGGATAAATCTAAATTTAATTATTCTGGTGATGAACCTAATATGGTTAAACAAATAGAAGATATAAGCAAAGATGATGTTGAAGGATATCAAAAATTAGTAAGTTTTACCAAAAAGATTTTTGATAAAGGGTTTACAGAGTTAGCAGATGTTCCTTTTGATAAACCTTTTGTAATGATGCAACAACTTCCAGCGCTACTTAAACTTAAAAGCTATAAATCAGTTTACTCATTAGTATCTTCATTTATAAAAAATGAAAAATTAAGAAGAATGCTCAGTATGCATCCACTATTGGTAGGAGGTAATCCATTCACCACTACTTCAATTTATGGACTAATACTTTACTTAGAGAAAAAATGGGGAATCCATTATTCTATGGGGGGCACAGGAAATATTATTAAAGGTCTAGAAAAACTTATGCTTGAAGAGGGAATTGATATAATCAAAAATAGTGAAGTTACTGAGATCATTTCAAAAAGTAATAAAATTACCGGTATTAAATTAAATAACCAAGAAATCATTGAGGCTGAAAACGTTGTTTGTAATGCAGATCCACCAGCTTTTTACGAAAAAATGTTAAAAAAAAATGGTCAAGGCTCTTTTATTTTTAATTGGAAAAAGAAAAGAATGGAATATTCAATGGGTCTTTTCGTTTACTATTTTGGAACCAAAAAAATTTATCCAAATGTTGAGCATCATACAATTAAGTTTGGAAATAAATACAAAGAACATTTAGAAGATATTTTTAATAATAAGAAATTAAATAACGATATTAGCTATTATCTCCACAGACCCTCGGCGACTGACAAATCTATGGCACCGGAGGGAAATGACTGTTTTTATGTTCTAGTCCCAGTTCCAAATAATCAATCTAGAATTGATTGGCGAACTGAAGGTGAAAACATGAAAAATTTAGTAATTGATAAAATGGAAAAAGATTTAATGCCAAATCTTAGAGAAAATATTGTGGCTGATTTTTATTTAACCCCAGATTATTTTGAAAAAGAGTTAAACACAAAATTTGGATCTGGATTTTCAATTCAGCCTAAATTCACTCAATCTGCATATTTTAGATTTCATAATAAATCTGAAATTTATGACGGACTTTATTTTGTTGGAGCTGGAACTCACCCTGGAGCTGGGGTACCCGGAGTGTTATCCTCAGCAAAAGTCTTGGATAAACTGCTTTAATGTCTGCTAAAAATTATCTAGCAACATATGCAAAATCTTTTAACTGGGCTGGTTTTTTTTTACCAAAAGATACTTATAAAAAGTGTTCAGCCCTTTACGATTTTTGTAGAGTAGCTGATAATATTGCAGATGATGAAAACACTATTACAGTCAAAAAAGAGAAATTTAAAAAATTTAAAGATAATTTTGAAAATAAAAATTTCGACGATCCAATAATTAAAAATATTTGGGATCTGATTTCTGAATATAATATTTCAATTACAATTATTCATGATTTATTTGACGGTATCAATTCTGATATCAAAGAACAGGTAAAGTTAACTACAGAAAAAGAGTTACTAATTTATTCTTATCGAGTAGCAGGTACTGTAGGACTAATGATGGCAAAAATACTAAAAGTAAATAAAAAAAATTCTTTAAAATCTGCAATTGATCTTGGTATCGCTATGCAACTAACAAATATTTCAAGAGATGTAATTGAAGATTTTAATAATAACAGGGTCTACATTGATCAAAATTTTGAAAATATAAAATCTACAATTGAATTATCAGAAAAATTTTATGAAAATTCTTTTTACTCAATTAAAGAAATACCCTTAACTTTTAGACTTTCTATTTTAGTTGCAAGAAGAGTTTATAGAAAAATTGGTTATAAAATTTTAAACAAAAAAAACTTTGAAAATTATAAAAAATCAGGCAAAATTTATGTCAATAATTTAGAAAAAATAATTGAAACATTACTTTCAATAATTGATTTACTTAAACTTGTATTAACCAATAATAATGATGATAATATTGATCATGACCATTATTTAATTAATGAAGAAATAAATTTAAATGAGAGAATTTGACTATATAATTATTGGTGGAGGTTGTGCGGGTCTTTCATTAGCATATGAGCTAGAAATTAATAATAAATTAAAAAATAAAACTTTAGCAATCATTGAACCAAGAGATGATTATAAAAGAGATAAAACCTGGTCTTTTTGGAAGGTTTTTCCACATAACTTTGATGATTGTGTAAAAAAAAGTTGGAATAATTTTTCAATAAATACAACATATGAAACAAAATATGTAGATTGCCAATCTACCCCGTATCAGACGATTGATAGTGGTATATTTTATGAAAAAATACTTTCAAAACTTAAATTAAATGAAAACATTTATTTTTTTAAAAGTGTTGATCAAATAGATAAATCAAATTCAATTGTATTTAATAGTGTGCCTAATTTTGAAAATAAAAAAAGCGAGTTGTGGCAACATTTTTGTGGTGTGGAGATAGAAACTCGAAAAGATTTTTTTGATGAAGAAATATTTAATTTAATGGATTTTAAATGTGATCAAAGAAATAGAGTGCATTTTTTTTACACACTACCCTTTACAAAAAAGACAGCACTTGTTGAAACTACTTGGATATCAGAGCTCAATAACAGTTCACTAAATGATTATGATGAACAAATTGATGACTACCTATGTAATCATTTAAACTTAAGACAATGTAAAATACATTTTAGAGAACAAGGAGCCATTCCTCTTTTTAGACAAAAAAATGTTAATAAATCAAATGAAATTAACATAGGATCAGCAGGAGGCATGACTAGATTAAGTACCGGTTATACTTTCCTAAATATTCAAGAGCAAAGCAGATATATAAGAAAAAACATAGAAAATATAAAAAAAGTAAATCTATTTAAAATAAATTCAAAATATGATTTTTTAGATAAAATATTATTAAGGGTTCTTAAAAATAATCCTAACGAAATGGGTAATATTTTTTTCAAAGTTTTTAGTTCAAAATCTGAGACAGCCATTAATTTTTTATCAAATAAAAGCAGTTTTTTTGAAGATTTAGAAATTATTCTTAAAATGCCTAAGTGGAAATTTTTCAAAGAATTGATTTAATATGAGTAATAAAATAAAAAAAATAAATCTAAATCATTCTTTTATTTTTTTTTTATTTTGTAATATATTTTCAATAATAATTTTTAAATTTAGTAATTTAAATATATCGTCCTTAGCATGTTTACTACTTATATTGATAATAGGTGTTTCGCATGGTGCACTGGACCATTTAAAAGGTAAAAAACTTCTCACAATTTTAAATATTAAAAAATCTTATATTTTTTATTTATTTTACATATTAATAGCTATCTCGGTGATATTGATATGGACTGTTTTGCCAGCTATTACCTTAATAATTTTTTTGGTAGTTGCGTCGTTTCATTTTGGTAAAGAAGATACACAATTTTTAATAAATAAAAGTTCAAATTTAATTCCAATACTTTATTTTTTGAGAGGCTTATTGGTTATTATTACTCCTTTATACTTCAATTTCGATGAGACGGTGTATATATTTAAAATGTTGCTGATTGATAATGAGCAATTTTACTCAAGTTTAAGCTTTATTGAAAACTATAAAATTATTGAAATAGCTATTGGTTTAAGTGCACTATCGAGTATTATTTTATTTTTAACCGAGTTTAACTTTAAAAAATTTGCGATTTTATTAGATTTTTTCTCAATTATAATTTTAAACTATTACCTATCTCCATTAGTTGCATTCACAATTTACTTTTGTTTTTTACATTCTATTAGGCACACAATTTCACTTTCTGTTGAAATGGATAACACAAACCTAAAAAATGGTTTTCAGTTATTTGTTAAAAAAGCTTTTCCATTAACTGTTTTGACTGCTATTTTCTGTTTAGTGGGTCTTTATTTCCTAAATAATGTCTATGAATTAGATAGTGCGATATTAAAAATAACTTTTATAGGTTTGGCGTCTTTGACCTTTCCACATATATTGCTGGAATATTTTTTAGAAAAAAATGAAAAATAAAGAATTAAACATACTATTATCTGCACCACGTGGGTTTTGTGCAGGTGTTGAAAGAGCAATTGAAATTGTTGAAAAATCAATTCAAAAATTTGGCGCTCCAGTTTACGTTCGTCATGAAATAGTTCACAACAAGCACGTAGTTGATAATTTAAAGAGTAAAGGAGCCATATTTGTAGAAGAGCTTGAAGAAATTAAGGATAAAACTAGACCTGTTATTTTTTCTGCTCATGGTGTGCCCAAAAAAATACCAGAAGATGCAAAAAACTATAAGATGACTTATGTTGATGCAACATGTCCTTTGGTTTCAAAAGTACATAGAGAAGCAGAAAATCTGAATAAAGCTGGATATCACATTATTTTAATTGGACACGAAAACCATCCAGAAGTTGTTGGAACTATGGGACAACTCCCAGATGGTGCAGTAAAACTAATTCAGAATGAGTATGAGGCTAAAAATTATCACACTGAAAAATTTGATAAAATTGCGTATATAACTCAAACAACATTATCAGTAGACGACACCAAAGAGATAATAAAAATCTTAAAAAATAAATATCCATCAATAAAAGAACCAATGAAGGAAGATATTTGTTATGCCACTACAAATAGGCAGGCTGCTGTTAAGAATATTGCGAAACAATGTGAAATGTTTTTTGTGATTGGAAGTAGAAATTCCTCAAACTCTGTAAGATTAGTTGAAGTTGCAAAAAAATCAGGATGTAAGAATGCTCACTTAATTCATTCCGAAAGTGAAATTCCATATGATGAAATAGAAAAGTTTAATACTATAGGTATATCATCAGGTGCGTCTGCTCCAGAAATTTTAGTTGAGAATTTCATAAATGCACTAAAAAATAAATTCACTATAAGTATA
>CABYBM010000004.1 GCA_902517175.1 uncultured Pelagibacteraceae bacterium
GAGGGGAAATCAGATTGGCTTCCAGAAATATATCAAATAGGTATTAGAAACCCTCAAGGTTTAACCTTGTCGCCTTATGATGGAAAAATTTATATAAGTAATCACGGCGCTAAAGGAGGTGACTGGTTTGGTGAGGCAAAAAAAGGTGAAAACTATGGATGGAAAATTTTAGGCTGGGGTGGAACAAATTATTCAGGAAGCAAAATTGGACCAAAATGGAAGCCTGGCTTTACAAAAGCTATCAAATATTGGGTTCCTTCAATTGCAACTAGCGCCATCACAATTTACAAAGGTTCAGAATTTAATGAATGGAATGGTCTTGCTTTAGTAACTTCTTTAAAAGATAAATCACTAAGAGCAATTGATTTTTCTGATCTATCTAATGTCAAAGAAAATGTGGTCTTTAAAAACGAGATTGGAAGACTAAGAGACATTCAAGTACATCCTAAAAACGGTAAAATTTATTTTTTAGCTAGTGATAACTTGTGGTTAATGGAAAAAAATTAAAGAATTGTTATTCTGTGCATAATTCTATTACCTTTAAAAGGTGTTGCTTGATGCAACATGGATCTGTTATCCCAAATAGCTAATTGATTTTTTTTCCATTCTAGTGAATATTGAAATTTTTTTTTAATTTGATGTTCTGATAGTTTTTTTTTTAAATTAATTGAATTTTTTAATTTTGGCTGAAATCCAACTAGATGGCCTGGACTGGAATAAATTGCATAATTTGAACTTATTTTTCTTATAATTTTATGAGTGGATTTTAATTCTTTTATTTTCTTACCTTTCTCTTTAACTCTCTCTTTTGTAGTAATTGAAATAGGTCCTTCTGAGGAATAAACTCCTTTTAAACTTGATAACTTTAGTTTCATAGATTTAGTTAAATCTTTAAAAGCATAATACTGCGAACAAAATTCGGTATTTGCTTTTCCTTTTTTTGGAACTAATTTTGACAGCAACATAGTAAATCTTGGTGGTTTTTTTGTATAAATAGAGTCTGTATGAAACTGTTCCCCAAAACTTGGTCCTTTATCCGTTATCTTTCTTTGAACTACAGTTATTTGAGGATATTTTTTGTTTAACCCTTTTAATCTAGGATAGTTTGCAAGTTTTCCAAATTTTTTAGCAAATTCTATATAGAGCTTGGAGGAAAGATTTTGTCTTCTAAAAAAAATCATCCCATATTTATTTAAAGCATTGACAATAGTTTTGAAATTTTCCTCTGAAAGTTTTTGAAGATCAGTATCGATCTCGGCCCCAATATTATTTTTATTAGGAATAATTCTTAACATCTTAAGTGTTTAGTAATTTACTTTTTGCTTTCTCAAACTCTTCTTGAGTAAGCACTCCACTTTCACGCAAACTATTTAATTTTTCTAATTCGTCACTTAGTGAACTATTATCATTTGATATGGTTGTTTTGGTTTCCTCTTCTACTTCCTCTTTTTCAGCTCTGTTAGCCTCTTTAGCATTAAATCCATTCATAATTGCCATTCCACCTAAATATAGAACGTAAGCCATGATGGGAATTACTAACCCAAAAAAAATTATTTTTTCCATAAATTAATCTTCATCTTCCTCTCTCCATTTTTTTCATACAATAAGTAAGCTGCATAGATTACTGAAAAAGTACCTACTATCATTCCATAATCAAACCCTGTTTGCTGATCGTAAAGGTACCAACCAAGTTGAGTGGCTCCAATTGTCGGAAAAGTTAGTAAAAGAAAAATTATGGCAATCCTATATGGATACTTTGGTTTTTTCATATCTTAGAGTAACAGAATAAATTGTGAGATTTAATCGCTAAATTTGCGATCTTTTGAAACACTCTATTGTATTTTTCAATAAACAAGCGATTGTCATTGGGCCTACACCACCAGGAACTGGTGTTAATGCTTTTGCATTTTTAGAAACTTCATCAAAATCCACATCCCCTACAATACCCTTATCAGTTTTATTAATACCAACATCAATAACAATAGTATCTTTTTTTACCCAGTCACCTTTGACAAGTTCTGGGATTCCAACTGCAGCTACTATTATATCTGCGTCTAAACATTCTGCTTTCAGGTCTTTAGTTTTCGAGTGAGTTATGGTCACGGTGCAATTTTCTTTTAAAAGAAGTTGCGTCATTGGCTTTCCATTTAAATTTGATCTTCCAACTATTACTGCTTTTTTTCCATTTAAATTAGGTTCAACTTTTTTGATTAATAAATAGCAACCTAAAGGAGTACATGGCACTGAACTTTCATATCCAGAGGAAAGATTTCCTACATTCATTGGATGAAAACCATCAACATCTTTAGACGGTAAAATAGTTTCAATAACTTTTTGTTTATCAATATGTTTTGGGAGTGGTAGCTGAACTAGAATTCCAGAAACTGTTTTGTCTTTATTTAATTCTTCAATTTTTTCTAATACTGTTTTTTCCTCAACTGAGTCTGGATACTTTATAACTTCAGATTTTAAGCCAACCTCATTGGCTGATTTTTCTTTATTACGTACATAAATTTGGCTTGGAGTTAAATCTCCTATCAGGATAACTGTTAAACCTGGCACTTTATTATATTTAGCTTTTAATCCTGTGACTTCATGCTTAAGCTCTTCTCTTAACTCTGCAGCAGCTTTCTTTCCGTCTATTAAAATCATTTTTATCTTTCTAAAAAATAATTGGCGCGATGTAGAGCTTCATACACATTTCAATAAACCAAATCAATAGCAGAAGAATTATAGGCGAGATGTCCAAAGAACCTAGATTAGGTATAAAACGTCTGATTTTGTTTAATATTGGATCTGTAAGCTTATAGCTTAATTCTAAAATAGAATAAACAAATCTGTTTTGGGTATTTAAAACGTTAAAAGCAATTAACCAGCTAACAATAACGTTAGCAATTACAACGTAGGAATAAAGTTTTAAAATTTGTAAAACTAAATAAAAAATTGCTATCATTTTTTTTCAACATAAATTGACTGACTTGGGAAAGCAAAAGAAGCACCATTTTTCTCAACTATCTGTTTAATTTCAATTGCTAATCTTTCCTTCACTTCAAGAGAATTACTCCAACTATTAGAGTTTGTGAAACATCTAACTAGTAAATCAATAGAACTGTCTGAAAATTTTTCTATTCTTACAGCAACACCTGTTGCTTGGTTAAAGTCTTCACTTTTATTAATATATTCTTCTATTTCGTCTCTTACTTTTTTTAATTGATCAATGGTAGAGTCATACTGAAGAGTTATAATCCACCTCACTCTCCAATTTGAAGTTTCGCTAACATTTATCACTGCATTTTCTGCAAACTGAAAGTTGGGAATAATTGCTAGTGACTTATCAAACTTTCTAATCGTCGTGGACCTAAAACCAATTTTTTCAACTATCCCTTCAATAATTCCTTCAACTGCAATCCAATCTCCAATTTTAAATCTTTTTTCAACCAATACTAAAATTCCTGAAATTAGATTTTTAAATAAATCTTGTGCACCTAAAGCTACCGCAACACCAAACAAACCAAGTCCTGCAATAATTGGACCAATTTTAATTCCCCATAACTCAAGAACAGCAGCTAATCCAAGTATAAAAATTAATACTTTTAATGATTTAATTATCCATCCAATAAGTTCTCTTGTTAGGAGCTTATCTAGTCCACTTAATATATAAGATACTGGTTCAATTATTTGATGAATTACCCAAAATATTAAAATTGTTATTAAAGTTCTGTTAATAGTATCTACAACGTCTCTACCTTCAGCAGAAAAAGTCATATAATAACTTGCAATAAAAAAACCTAAAACAATTGGTAAAAACCTTGCGGGGCCTTCTAAAGATCGAACAAAAGTATCGTCCAGTTTATTTGTAGTTCGCTTTGATATAATTTCTAATTTTTTAATAACTAATTTACTGATCAGACCTCTAAAAACCAGAAAAACTAAAAATATGCCAATACCAATTAAAATTTGAAAAATATCAACTCCTAGAATTCCCTTATTCCAAACTGACAAAAATATTTTAGAAAAATTATTTATTATATCCATGGCTAAATTTTATATAACAAAAACTCCTCTTCTCCAGGATTAAAAAGAAATATCTTTTTCCATTTAATTTCATTCAGTATTGTTGAGGTTTTTTCACCCATACACATTAAATTCGTATCCATCCATTGACTTTCTAATTGATGAATTTTGATAAAATTTAAAAAGCTTGATCCACTATTTTGGGAGTAAACATAGACCATGTTAGGCATGTTTTGTTTTAATTCTTTAACAAAATCTTCATTAAAATTTATATTGTGATTAACTCTATAATTTATAATCCTCTTAATACTATAACCTTCATTTATTAACTGTTGGTCAAGATCTACCGATATAGTTTCTCCACTTACATAAAGTAACTTACCACTCGACGCATCATAATTTTGCAAGATTAATTCTTTTAAGTTTGAAACATTTCCTTCTGCTGCAATTGTATTTTGGAAACCAAAACTTCTTGCTTTTTTTTCAGTTGTCTCACCAACACAAAAACATTTGATTGTCTTATTAATTTCATCATGGTTTAGAAATTTTACAGCATTAGCACTAGTGAAAATAATTCCGTTAAAATCTTGAAAATTAATTTTATCATGAATTATCTCCTCAACACTTATTAAAGGAAGATGAGAAACTTGATGACCTAAAGATTTAAATTTAACAATCATTTCAGAACAATCTTCTAATGGTCTTGTTAATAAAATATGCATACTATCTTTTATAGGAATTGTTAGATTTTGTTTTTAAAATTTGACCTAGTTCTCTACCAATTTGACTGAAATCTTTTGTTTTGCCAGTTTTTTTTTCATAAAATCTTTTAGTGCCGTCTAAAGAAAATAGTTCTGCTTCAACGATAATTTTGTCATCTTTTATTATGGAGTGAGCTCCGACTGCAGTTTCGCAATCTCCCTCCAAAACTTTTAAAATATTTCTCTCAACATGTGCTCTCATAAATGTTTCATTGTGATTTATTTTTTTTAAAACTGAGATTATTTCCTCATCACCCTCTCTGCATTGAAGGGCAATTATACCTTGTCCAGCACTTGGAATCACTTGTTCTGCAGAAAAAATTTCTGAAATTTCATCATCAAAATTTAAAAATTTAATTCCTGCATAAGACAAAATTATTGCATCATATATTCCATCCTTTAATTTTTTAATTCGTGTATCAACATTTCCCCTAATAAGTTTACATTCAAGATCTGATCTAATTTTTTTAATTTGATATTCTCTTCTAAAAGATGAAGTTCCAATTATAGAATTTTTTTTTAATTCGCTTAATTTTTTTTTATTCATTGTGATGAGAATTTCTCTTGGATCATTTCTTTCTAAAAATGAGTCTGTTTTAAGACCTTTTGTTTCAAGGGCTGGCATGTCTTTGAGTGCGTGAACTGCAACATCAATATTTTTATCTTGAAGCTCTTTTTCAATATTACTTGAAAATAATCCCTTACCTCCAACTTCCGACAATCTTACATCCTGAAACTCATCCCCTTTTGTAGTAATTTTTTTTATAACTACATCCTCGTTACTAAAATCAGTGGTTTTGACTATTTTATCTTTAGCTTTTTCAGCATAAAGCATAGCCAGCTTACTCCCCCTAGATCCAATGATAATTTTTCTATTCATAAATATATTTATTTCTTACTTGTATTGAGATTGTACAATTATTAAAAACTATTTGAATGAGCAAAAAACCCTTAATTCTCGGAATAGAAACGAGCTGTGATGAGACAGCTGCATCAATTATAACTGAAAATGAGCAGGGAAACCCCGTAGTTTTATCAAATATTATTTCAAGCCAAGTTGAAGTTCATAAAGAATTTGGAGGAGTGGTTCCAGAATTAGCAGCACGATCCCATATTGAAAAAATTGATTGGATTGTTCAAAAAGCTATTGACGATAGTGGAAAAAAAATTGATGAAATTGATGCTGTAGCTTCAACTGCAGGGCCTGGGTTAATTGTATGTCTATCAGTAGGTTTAAGTTTTGGAAAAGCTTTTGCCGCTTCTATAGATAAACCTTTTATAGCGGTTAATCATCTAGAAGGTCACGCCTTAAGTCCTAAATTAAATTCAAATTTAAATTATCCCTACCTGCTTTTATTGATATCAGGTGGGCACTCACAATTTTTAAATGTTCAAGGTTTAGGAAGATATAAAAGATTAGGAACAACAATTGATGATGCTCTCGGAGAGGCATTTGATAAAACTGCAAAGCTTTTAGGAATAGAATTTCCAGGTGGTCCACAAATTGAGATTTTGGCAAAAAAAGGTGATCCTAATAAATATGATTTACCAAAACCTATTTTTAATAAAGGTGGTTGTAACTTATCTTTTGCAGGACTTAAAACTGCAGTACTAAGAATAGCAAAAAATATTAAAACTGATCAAGAAAAATTTGATCTTGCTGCATCATTTCAAAGAACAATTGAAGAAATTTTATATAAGAAAACTAAAATTGCTTTTACAGATTTCGAAAAGCAGAATAACTCAAATAAAAAAAGTTTTGTAGTTGCTGGAGGAGTGGCAGCTAATAAAAATATTAGAAATATGCTAATCAGTTTATGTGAAGAACAAAATTACCAAAGCATTTTTCCACCAATAGAACTTTGTGGAGATAATGCTGCAATGATAGCTATGGTTGGTCTAGAAAAATTTAAATTAAAACAGTATAGTGAATTGGATCATCCTGCAAAACCTAGATGGCCGTTGGATGAAGATGCTGCTTTTTTAAAAGGAGCTGGCGTTCAATTATAATGCAGTATTGGTTAATGAAATCTGAACCAGATGTATGGTCTATTGATCAACAAATAAAGTCAGGTGCAAAAGGGGCTCCGTGGGATGGTGTAAGAAATTACCAGGCTGCAAAAAATTTAAAGACTATGAAAAAGGGTGATCTTTGTTTTTTTTATCACTCAAATATAGGTAAAGAAATTGTGGGTATTGTAGAGGTCATTAAAGAGCACTACATAGACAAAACTGATAAAAGTGGGCGCTTTGTTGCTGTCACAGTTAAGTTTAAAAAGAAATTAGCAAAACCAGTTACCTTGGAAGACATAAAAAAACATGAGGAATTAGGCGATTTAGCGTTGATTAAACAGAGCAGACTATCTGTAATGCCAATTGATTATAAAAGCTGGAAAATCATAAATAACATGAGTAGAATTTAAAATTAAAAATTTTTACATGCCTAAAAAAAAGAAAAAAAAGTCTAAAGTAAAAAAAAAATCATCTAAAAAAGTAAAAAAAAAAACTAAAGTAAAAAAGGTTTCAAAAAAAAAGAAAAATAAAAAGAAAAGTAAAAAAGAAAATGATTCTTCTCCCCCTGAAATAGTCATTAAAACTAAACCAGAGTGGGTAAAAGCAAGTTTGGCAAATAAAAGTAAATACCAACAAAAATACTCTCAATCTATCAAAAGTAATGATGATTTTTGGAGGAAAGAGGGAAAAAGAATTACTTGGATAAAACCTTATAAAAAAATCAAAGATGTTAAATACAGTACAAAAGAAGTAAAAATTAAATGGTATCAAGATGGAACTTTAAATGCTTCTGCAAACTGTATCGATAGACATTTAAAAGACAAAAAAGATAAAACTGCAATTATTTGGGTTGGCGATGATCCAAAAGATAGTCAAAAAATAACTTACAAGCAATTATACCAAAAAGTTTCAAAGGCTGCGAATGGTTTAAAAAAACTTGGAATTAAAAAAGGTGATCGAGTTACAATTTATTTAACCATGATCCCAGAGCTTGCAATTTTAATGCTAGCATGTGTTAGAATTGGTGCGGTTCATTCAATAATATTTGGTGGTTTTTCTGCAGAGTCAATTTCGGGAAGAGTAAATGATTGTGAATCTGAATATATAATCACAGCTGACGAAGGTGTTAGAGGTGGAAAAAATATTCCATTAAAGTATACAAC
Source organism: uncultured Pelagibacteraceae bacterium (assembly GCA_902517175.1). GTDB lineage: Bacteria > Pseudomonadota > Alphaproteobacteria > Pelagibacterales > Pelagibacteraceae > Pelagibacter. Next base: position 7,952 of record CABYBM010000004.1, read on the forward strand.
TGACGAGGCTTTAACAAGTTGTCCAAATGTAAAAAAATGTATTGTTGTTAAACGAACCGGAAATTATATCAACTGGAATGAAGAAAGAGATGTTTGGTATCATGATCTAATAAAAGATGTTCCTAATCATTGTGAGCCTGAAGAAATGAATGCTGAAGATCCATTATTTATTTTATATACATCAGGTTCAACTGGTAAACCAAAAGGAGTTCTTCATACAACTGGTGGGTATATGGTTTATGCATCAATGACTCATCAATATATTTTTAATTATAAACCAAAAGATATTTATTGGTGCACTGCTGATATAGGATGGGTAACTGGACATAGTTATATTATTTATGGACCTCTTGCTAATGGTGCAACAACAATAATGTTTGAGGGAATTCCTAACTATCCTGACACTTCAAGATGGTGGCAAATTGTTGATAAATATAAAGTTAATATTTTCTACACCGCTCCCACAGCAATTAGAGCTTTGATGCGTGAAGGTGATAAGCCAGTTAAAAAAACCTCTAGAAAATCTTTAAAATTACTTGGCACTGTTGGCGAACCAATCAATCCTGAAGCTTGGATGTGGTATTACAAAACAGTTGGAAACTCTAAGAGCCCGATTGTAGATACTTGGTGGCAAACTGAAACAGGGGGAATACTTATAGCTCCACAAACTGGTGCCATTGCATTAAAACCTGGTTCAGCTACAAAACCGTTTTATGGAATAAAGCCTGTCATTGTTGATAAGAATGGTCAGGAGATAAAAGGTGCTGGTGAAGGAAGACTTTGTATTGCTCAATCATGGCCAGGTCAAATGAGAACTGTTTATGGAGACCATCAAAGATTTATCGACACATATTTTTCTCAGTTCAATGGAAAATATTTTACAGGTGATGGATGTAGAAGAGATAAAGATGGATATTACTGGATCACAGGAAGAGTTGATGATGTAATTATTGTATCAGGACATAATTTGGGTACGGCTGAAATTGAAAGTGCATTTGTTGCTCATCCAAAAGTTGCTGAAGCAGCTGTAGTTGGTTATCCACACGATATTAAAGGAAATGGTTTGTATTGTTATGTTACTTTAAATGCAGGAGAAACTGAAACTGGAGATCTTGAAAGAGATTTAAAACTTTGGGTCAGAAAACAGATTGGACCACTTGCAACTCCTGACTTTATACATTTTACCCCAGGTCTTCCAAAAACTAGATCAGGTAAAATAATGAGAAGAATTTTAAGAAAGATCGCTGCAAACGAACACGAACAGTTAGGTGATACCACTACTTTGGCTGATCCAAGCGTTGTGGATAGCTTAGTTGATAATAGGAAAAATATTTAAAACTGAACTAAGTTCTGAAATTCTTGTTTAATCACATCCCACTTTAATATCATAGAATTTAAGACAATTTTACGATCTAAAGTTTTTAACTCTTCAGCAATTGGTGCCCATTTATACAAAGAAAGTGCACTTGGATTAAATGGAAGGTCTGTATAATAAGTATTCCAATTAGTATTTTGAAATCTGATGTCAAAATCTATTCTAGCTTGGTCAACAATATCTAATGGCATTTTATTAGAAATTTCATCATCTAAAATTTTATTAAAAATCTCTTTTGCCATATCGGTGTCTTGAAAATTAAAATTCACTCTCAAATAAGAGAAAGTAAAAAGTGATAAATCTTGAAGTGCAACGGAATAAATATTCCATTTAGCAAGATTAACTGAACCCATGAATTTATCATTTTCAAAATGAAGAACATATCGTGTTCCCATTCGAGTTTTTAAATAATTGTATAAAGTTACTTGCGTAACCCACGCAGATTTAGTTTGGATAAAGGTTTCAAGTTCATCTAAATTCTTAATTTTTTTTTTAGGAATGAATGCTTTAAACATTGCAAACAAATATGTCTTAAAATCCGTAGTTGTTAAATCTTTCCAAGTTAACTTGTATTTTGACATAATTTGCCCCGTATGTGGCATTTATACCTTAAAAAAGTCAGTAAATAAGTACCTATTATGGTTAAATTTAGGTCTTTTCAAAAGCCTCATAATGGTTATGGTTTTGCCAGTTATAACTAAATAGAGAGGTAAATATGTCAAATCAAGAAAAACATTGGGAGAAATCCAGAGGTTTGCTGATGATTACGTTAGCAATCTGGTTTGTATTCTCAATTGGCATCTTCCTTTTTGGAGCTGAAATGAACGAGGTCACAGGACCTTTCGGTTATCCGTGGACATATTGGTTTACATGTCAGGGATCTCTTGGAGCATTCGTAATCCTTATTTTCTGGTTTGCGAATAGACAAGAAAAGATCGACGAAGAGTTCGGCTTTAGCGAAAGAGAGGATGAATAATGAAAAGTACTAATTTCATTGATAACTTGCCTAAAGTTTATGGAATCTATACCGGAGGGTTTATAGGTTTTATAATTTTAATGGCAATTGCAGAACAGATGGGTATGACTGCGAAGGCGATCGGTATTGCTTTTGTGGCATTTACTGTATTCATCTATGCATTAATCGGTTGGCTATCACGAACAGCTCAAGCGGATGCATATTACGTAGCTGGAAGACAAGTACCAACAGTATTCAACGGAATGGCCACGGCAGCAGACTGGATGTCTGGTGCTTCATTCGTTGCAATGGCTGGAGGTATTTACTTTAAAGGTTACGGTTATATGGCTCTACTTGTAGGTTGGACTGGTGGTTACGTGTTAGTTGCATCTTTATTAGCACCGTACTTAAGAAAATTTGGCTGTTACACAGTTCCAGATTTTATAGGTACAAGATACGGTGGTAATTTAGCTAGGTTTAGTGCGGTAGTGGTTTTAACCGTTGCTTCGTTTACTTATGTAACAGCACAAATTAACGCTACAGGTACTATTGCATCTGTTGCACTTGATATCCCGTTCCAATACGCAGTTTATATTGGACTAATAAGTATCTTATTATGTTCAATGTTAGGTGGTATGAGAGGGGTAACTTGGACACAGGTTGCACAATATATTGTACTAATTATAGCATACTTACTTCCAGTATTCTGGATCAGTAACAAAATAGGTGCGGGTTTCTTCCCTCACTTTATGTTAGCTGATGAAGTAGCTAGAATTGGAGAGTTAGAATCACAGTTTGGGTTTGTTAAAAATTCAGCTGCTGATCTAGCAACAGTACCTAAAGGGTTAGCAGGAATAACTAAAGCTCACTCTGCAGTTAACGCAACGCCTTGGGCATTTATTTCATTAGCATTGGCGATGATGATGGGAACAGCATCATTACCTCACGTGATGATGAGATACTTTACGACACCAAGTGTAAAAGCAGCTAGAAAATCAGTAGGTTGGTCACTATTCTTTATCTTCCTACTTTATTCTTCTGCTCCAATGTTAGCTACACTATCTAAATTATCTTTATTGGATCCAAATTTATCTACGGGTATTATTGGTAAATCAATAACAGATGTTCAAGCGATAGATTGGTATCAAAACTGGAATGCAGCAAACCTAATGTTTGTCAGCGACTTTAACGGAAATGGAACTGTTGAATTAAACGAGTTCTTCATGGGTGGTAAAGCCGTTGTATTAGCAACACCAGAGATAGCTGGATTACCTTACGTAATCTCAGGTCTGGTTGCCGCTGGAGGTATGGCAGCTGCCATGTCAACAGCTGATGGTTTGATCTTAGCAATTGCAAACGCTATATCACATGATGTTTACTATAAGATCATTGATCCAAAAGCGGAAACTGCAAAACGACTAGTTGTTGCAAGGGTATTACTTGTAGTAATTGGTTTTGCTGGAGCAACGATTGCAGCAATGGAGATCCAAGGTATCTTAGGTTCGGTTATCTGGGCATTTGACTTTGCGATGTCAGGATTGTTCTTCCCACTTGTACTTGGTGTATGGTGGAAGAGAGCTAACAGACAAGGTGCTATTGCTGGTATGTTAGGAGGTCTAGCTGCTGGTACTTGGTACTTAGTTTGGGTACGAACTGGTGGAAGTGGATTCCTAGGAATTACTCAATTAACATTTGGTATCTTCGGATCAGCTGTTAGTTTGGTTGCAATGGTGGTTGTGAGTTTAATGACTCAAGAGCCAGATAAAGCAACTCAAAAAATGGTTGATGAAGTACGTGTACCAAGTGGTAAAACAATTCTTGGAAAACAGTAAATAAACTTTATAAGGGGCGATTAATTTCGCCCCTTTTCTTTTTTTTCATTTTCAAATATAAATCTTAAATGTCAGCGAACTTTCATCCGTTCATATATGTTATTGATTATTTTTTTGGGATAATCATGTGGACATTAATCGGTCGAGTTGCAATGAACATTTTTCAAAGAGAAGACTCTCAATTTTTTTTTATGAGAGTATTTGTTAAATATACAAATCCTTTAATCAGATTATTTAAACCAATTACCCCATCATTTATTATTGGGCCTTTGGTACCCTTATATGTGGCTTGGTTTTTTTATATGATTAGATTTTATTTAATGCCTTGGATCTTGGGCTATTCTGTTATGGGTATGCTGTCATTTCCTCTTGAAAGTGAAATATCGAGACAAATTTATCAATTTTTTGATTCAATTAAATTTTAAAAATTGATACTAGTAATTCTAGTTATCAATGAAAAATATACAAATTTCACCCTCTATTTTATCTGCCGATTTTAGTCAATTAGGTGCTGAAATTAAAAGATTAGAAGAAGGTGGTGCAGACATGATCCATGTGGATGTCATGGATGGTCATTTTGTTCCAAATTTAACTATTGGTCCCCCTGTTATTAAAGCTCTAAGAAAACATTGCTCTTTAAAGTTTGATGTACACTTGATGATTTCACCGGTGCATAAATATATAGAGGCATATGCAAATGCTGGAGCAGATATCATTACAATTCACCCAGAAGCTACAGAAAACTTATTAGATTCAATAAAAACGATAAAAAATTTTAAAAAAAAGGTTGGGGTTTCTCTTAATCCAGAGTCAAAAATTGAACTAATTACTGAATTTTTAGATCAAATAGATTTAGTTTTAATCATGAGTGTTAATCCAGGTTTTGGGGGTCAAAAATTTATGCCAGAGGTTCTAGATAAAATTAAACAACTTAAAAAAATTCAACAAGAAAAAAGTTTAAACTTTGATATTGAGATAGATGGTGGAATAAATTTTGAAAATTGTAAAATTGCTATTGATGCTGGAGCAAATATACTTGTTTCGGGCACAACCGTATTCAAAAGTAATGATGGAGATATAAAAAAGAATATTGATTTATTAAAACTAAAATAAGTTAATGATTAATGTAAATTCCTTAGGTTTTTTAAGCCAGTTTTGCTTTGGTTTAAAAGATAATTTTAAAAAAATTTATCAAAATTCTAATTTTTACGAAAAAAAAATTTCAAAAACTTTCAAAAATAATTTTCAGTATAAGCCAAGCCCTTACCTTCTCTCTTCAATTATAAAATATCAAAATAAAAAATACCGAATTGAAGATTTTGCTGTTGATTCTATATGGCAAAACAAAATGAGCACAAAAGATTATGAAAAATTAAATAATTTTTTTTGGTTTTTTAGTCTGGATTTAAAATCTTCGAAAGAAACTACTCAATCAGTCATTAAAAATTGGGTAAAAAAGAATAGCAAATACAACAAAGATAGTTGGGAATTTGATATAACCTCAAAAAGAATAATTGCGTGGCTATCAAATCACCAACTCACCTATCAAGATAGCAACAAAGAATATCGTTTAATGTTTGATCATATGATACAAAAACAAACTAACCATTTATTAAGTGAAATAAAATCCTCGAATGAATTTGAAAATAAATTAATTGGGTGTTCTGCAATAATTTTAACTGGTTTAGCTTATAAAAATGAAAAAAACTATCTTGAAAATGGATTAAGTATTTTAAAAAATATAATTAAATCCTCAATTGATAATCAGGGCTTTACAAAATCAAGAAATATTAATCAATTAGTCTTTTACCTTAAATACTTCATCATCATAAGAGAGTGGTACAAAGAGTCTCAAAATATCATTCCAGAATATATAGATCAAACAATATTTTATTTAGGCTCAAGTTATTCATTTATATGGAAAAATATTGGTTCTGATGTTTTCTTTAACGGTAATTATCATTCGACCAATAATGATTTTGATCAGTATTTAAAGAGATTTGGTTATACTTTTAAAAATGATGAGAATGAGCTTGGTGGATATGCCATTTTGAAAAATAAAAAAATGGTTTTAGCGATGGATGTTGGTTCTAGTCCAAGCAAAGACTTTTCTAAAGATTATCAATACGGTGCTCTTTCCTTTGAAATATTTTCAAATCAGAAAAAATTGATAACCAATTCAGGATATTTTTCAGATAAAAAAAACAAATTAAATAAACTCTGTAGAAGTACCGCTCTTCATAGTACTTTGGTTGTAGAGGATTTTTCTTCCTGCTCTTCCATAAGAGTTAAAAATAATATTCTGATTAATAAAGGACTAAAAGTAACAAAAAAGAACATTGTGTTTAAAAAAAATTACTGGAAAATAACAGGATCACATGATGGATATTTTAAAAAGTTTGGTGTAATTCATGAAAGAGAGGTTGAGTTTCATCCAGAACAAAACAAGTTTATTGGGAATGATAAAATATTAAGAAAAAACCTCAATAAGAAGATAAAGTTTGATATTAGATTTCATCTAGATCCAAATGTAAAAGTGATGAAAACTCAAGACAATAAATCTATACTTATAGAACTAGAAGACGAAGGTTGGAAATTCAGTTGTCATAATTTGGATATAAACATTGATAATAGCCTATATTTCGGTAATAAAAATTCATACAAAGATAATCAAAATATTTTTATTTCTGGAATGAATAAAGAAAATAAGCAAATTATTAAATGGGAAATAATTAAGTTATAATGAAAAAAATAAAAACAGCTTTAATTTCTGTGTCAGATAAAAAAAATCTAAAACCTCTTTTAAAGGTACTAAAAAAAAATAAAATAAAAATTATTAGTTCTGGTGGTACCTCTAGAGAAATTAAAAAATTAAAATTCAATTGTATTGAAGTTTCAAAATTTACTAATTCACCAGAAATTTTAGATGGAAGAGTTAAAACACTTCACCCTAAAATACATGCTGGAATTTTAAACAAAAGAAATAATAAGTTGCACTTAAAAGATTTAAAAATTAATAATTTTGAAAATATAGATTTAGTTGTCATTAATTTCTATCCATTTGAAAATACTTTAAGAAAAACCACTAATCACAGCAAAATAATTGAAAATATTGATGTGGGTGGGCCAACGATGGTAAGGTCAGCAGCCAAAAATTACAAGGATGTAACAGTAATTACTTCATCAGATCAATACAATGAATTAATAAATCAATTAAATAAATATAAAGGATCTACATCTCTGAATTTTAGGGAAAGACTATCAAGAGTTGCTTTTACTGAAACAGCTTACTATGACTCCGTAATTTCGGATTATTTTAACAAAATTACTCATACAAATTTTCCAAAAAAAAAAGTTTTTCATGGAAATTTAATTGAGAAACTAAGGTATGGTGAAAATCCTCACCAAGAAAGTGGGATCTATTCAAAAAATTCAAAAATGGATATCAAACAAATCCATGGAAAACAACTTAGCTATAATAATTATAATGATATTTTTGCAGCACTAACAATTTCAAAATCATTACCAAAAAATACTGGAACAGTAATTGTTAAACATGCAAATCCCTGCGGTGTATCGATTAAAAAAAACCATCTTGAAAGCTACAAAGCTGCATTTGCATGTGACCCGGTTAGCGCATTTGGAGGAATAGTTTCATGTAATTTTAAAATAAGCAAAGCTTTAGCAATTGAATTAAATAAACTATTTCTTGAAGTAATTATTGCTAATAATTTTGACCGTAATGCTTTAGAAATATTAAAAAAAAAGAAAAATTTAAGATTAATAGATGCTTCAGGTTACTCAATAAATAATATTTTTAAACATGTATCAGCTAATAATGAAATATTAATTCAATCAGAAGATTTTAAAAAATTCACTACAAATGATTTTAAAATTGTTTCAAAACGGAAACCAAGTACAGAAGAAATGAGAAATTTAATTTTTGCATTTAATGTATGTCGATATGTTAAATCAAATGCAATAGTTCTTGCTGCAAAAGGAACAACCGCTGGTATTGGATCTGGACAACCAAGTCGTCTAGATAGTTGTAAAATGGCGATTGACAAAATGAAGAAATTTTCAAATATAAATGAAAATTTAGTAGCAGCCTCGGATGCATTTTTTCCATTTGTTGACGGTATAGAGCAATTGGTACAATCTGGAATTCAGGCGGTGATCCAACCATCAGGATCAATAAGAGATAAAGAGATAATTAGATTTGCAAACCAAACAGATACAGTTTTAGTTTTTTCAAACACCAGACACTTTAGACATTAGTTATTTTATCTATTTTTGCTGCTAAGATAAAATCATTCTCAGAAAGTCCTTTTATTGCATGAGTAGTAACTCTTACTTCGGCGTAGCCCCAACCAAATAAAATGTCAGGATGATGACCTTCTTCTTCAGAAATTTTTCCAACTTCATTTACAAATACTTGACTTTTTAAAAAATTTTTAAACTTGAATTTTTTGGATAAGAAAAATATTTCTTCTTCACCTTTTGTAATATCCCATCCATCTACTTTCTTTTGGTATTTATGAATTTCAGATATATCAAACGGTAAAACTCCGCCCTCGCATGGCATACATTTTTTTTCTGTTAAATCACTCATTACAAAGGAAGTCCTCTAAGGTTTTTGATGAATTTTTAATAAGATAAAAATTTCCAATAGTTTGATGCCTTTTTTGTAAATTATTTATTTTACTCAAAATATTATCTAAATTTTTTTTATTATTATTTGTGTCATATATAGAATAATTATATCTTATTAGAAAATTTTTTAAATATTCAATATTGTCCTCTTTTCCAAAAATATATTTTGAAAACTCTATTATTATTAACGGTGAATAATTCTTAACAAGCTCTAATGAGCCTTGTATTGCACTCATTTCGTTTCCCTCGATATCTAGTTTAATGATAATTTTATAGTTTTCTAAATCATGATTTTTGACAAGGGTATCAATCTTGACTGTACTGATAATGCTTACTTCTCGAGATTTGTAATTTTGATGCGTTATGGAACTTTCCCAATCTTTTTCGCTTTCATTAAAAGTAATTGTTTTATTGTCACTGTCAGATACTGCCTTATTTAAAGAAAGTATATTAGTAAATTTATTTAAATCTAAGTTTTTATTAAACTCCACAAGAGTATTTTTTGATGCTTCAACTGAAATAATTTTATTTTCCTCGGAAAGAGAAGCTACATAAAATGAGTAAAAACCATAATTAGATCCGCAATCCAAAAAAAAAATCTTATTTTTTTTACTTAATTTGTTAATTGTATTTAACTCGTGATAATCACCAAATTCACATTTTTTAAGTAAAAAATAAGAAGTTTTATTTTTATTTATGCTTCCGTAAATTCTAAAATTATTGATATTCAAAATTATATCGTTAATTAAAAAACTTCTTACAACTCTAAATAAGAAGTAATAAAATAAATTATTTTTTAAAGTACTTATATTTTTATTGTTTAAGTATTTTTGAAAAATAGAAGTTATAAATTTTGATTTAATCACTTTAAAATGGAGCGGGCAAAGGGGGTCGAACCCTCGACCTTCTCGTTGGCAACGAGACGCTCTACCACTGAGCTATGCCCGCATAAATTGTTGATATAGTTAAACGTTTTTTTTAATTCAATCAATACAAAATAACAATAGATGTGTTATAATTATATAAAAAATGAATAAAGAAGATCTCCCAAATCATATACCAATATTTCCGTTGAGTAATTTTATTATTTTTCCTAAAGCTACTGTACCATTGAATATTTTTGAACCTCGTTACATTGATATGATTAATGACAGTATGAAATCAAATAAGATGATTGGCATGATACAGCCAAAAACTTCAGCGGATAAAAGTAATATTCCTGAACTTCACGAAATTGGGTGTTTAGGAAAAATAACAAGTTTTAGAGAAACTGAAGATGGTCGCTATCTAATTGAATTAAAAGGAATCATAAGATTTAAATATATTGCGGAGTTAAATACTGAGAAGAGGTATAGAGTTCTCAATGTAGATTATGAAAACTTTTACCAAGATTTCAAAAGTGAAAAAGAAAATTTAAAATTTTCTGACCTAGAGTTAATTTTTAAAGATTTAAAATCATTGTTCGAAAAAAGAGGTTTTATAATTAACTGGAAAGCTTTAGAAAAACAAAGCCTTGATGAAACAATAAATGCCTTGGCTATGGCATCTCCTTTTTCATTAGAAGAGAAACAAATATTATTAGAGTCAAAGAACTTAGATACTAGAAAAAATAAAATAGCTGAAATTTTAAGCACATACACATATGATGTTTACGATAATACAACAATTCAGTAGATTAAATAAAAATTCCTTCATCAGCAATTCTTGTGAATAATTTATTTACAGACGAATTTTTACCTAAAAGATTAACAGATCTACTTAAAAGGTTAGTATTTATTTTTCTTTCAAAATTAAAAAATTCGTGAATAAGATTAATACCATTAGAAAATATTAAGTTTCTATGTTTTATTTTTTTTTCAAACTCGTAATTTACTGAGCTGTCTATTGGTAAGCCTAAACTATGTTTGTTTAGTATTATTTCTAAAAGTAATTTAATATCACGGATAGTCATATTAAAACCTTGTCCAGCAAGAGGATGAATTCTATGTATTAAATCACCAAAAGCTAAAATATGTTGGTGATAATAAGATCTTAAACTTATAGATTTTAACTCAAAAGAATTTATTTTTTCAATTTTTTGAATTTTATATTTGTAGTTATATTGTTCAATTAGGTTTCTCACATTCTTGAATTTATTATTCTTAAGATGATGAAAGGAATATACAACTGATGTTTTTTTTTCAGAAACGGGTAAAAAAGCCAAAGGGCCCATTTTAGTAAAAATTTGAACTGCAATATCATTATGTTTTTTTTCATGGCAAATAGTGGTGGTGTAGGCAGTACTATTATATTCTTTTGAAATTTTCCTACTAAAGTATTTTTTTGTTAGTGGATTAGTCAAGTCGGTATTAATGACAAGGCTATAATTATCTAAAAAATTTAAATCTTTTGAAAATTTAATTTTTTTAAAATATTTGCTTTTAGACAGATTTTTCTCTAAGAGATTATAAAGACTTTGATTTCTAATTATGGAAAAAAGTTGTGTACTATTATTCTCAAAGTTGATTAATTTTTCTTTTCTTAAATTATCTGAGAAAATTTCTATCTTTTTTAATTTCCAAGCTATCTTGTCTATATTAATTATTGAATTATTGAAAAACTCAATATTACTTTTAGAAATACCGATTGTTCTGGACTGATCGTATAAATTTGTTTTATTTTGTTGAATAATATCTACGTATATATTTTGATTTACCAAAGCTTTTGCTAAAGTTAAACTTGTTAAGCCAGCACCTAATATACAAAGTCTCATATTATTTTTAATTTTAACAACAAAAATTAGATGATACAAAGTGATTTAATTGATTCATATATGGACATTAAAAAAACAGCTAATTCATTACTTAATTTTGCTATAAAACGATTGGCAGAAATTCTTGGAATAATTATTTTCATAGCAGGTTTATTATTACTTGCTGCTCTTGTTACTTACTCACCAGAGGATCCTAACTTTATATTTCCCAAAAACACAGACATTAAAAATTTACTTGGTTATCAGGGTAGTTTTATTTCAGATTTATTCTTACAATCTGTTGGCTTGGTTTCTTATTTAATATCTTTTACCTTTATTTTAACTGGTATAAACATAGTTAGGATTAAAGAATTTTTCCTATTAGTTGAAAATATTTTTTTTACAACAATTTATTGTATATTTGGTACTTTCTTTTTAAGCTATTTTTACACTAATGCTTTTACACTTTATATAAATGGAAATGGTGGTTTTGTTGGAAATTATTTTAATCAAACATTTTTAAATTCGTTAGTTCAAATTCATGAAACAATTTCATTTTATATTTTAATTTTTTTAACATTTTGCTTATTTTTAATTAGTATCAATTTTAATCTACTGAGATTTTATAATACTATTTTAAAGATTTATAATTTTTTATCTAAAAAAAAGGAAAAAAACTATACTGATAAAAGTGAAATTATAAGTGAATATATTCCTCAGGATGAAATAAAAAATCTTATTCAGGAAGATCTTCCTTTTATAAAAGCTGAAAGTAAAAATAACGAAAAATTAAAATTTAAACTTCCAAGTTTTGATTTATTAAAAGTTCCAACTAAGAAAGAAAGAGAAAACTCTGATCAGAGTGAGTCGAATAAATCAGAATTTTTAGAAAAAATTCTTTTGGATTTTGGTGTGAATGGAAATATAAAAAAAGTAAGTCACGGTCCAGTTGTAACTCTTAATGAGTTTGAGCCAGCAGCGGGTGTAAAAGTTTCTAAAATTATAAATTTATCAGATGATATAGCTCGTAATACAAGTTCAGAGTCTGCTAGAATTGCAACAATACCAGGAAGTAACACTATTGGAATAGAACTACCCAACATTGCAAGAGAAAATGTTTATCTAAGTGAAATACTAAACAGCACAGATTTTAAAAAAAGAGAGATAAAATTGCCAATTGCCCTTGGCAAAAATATATCCGGTAAACCTATTGTTGGGGATTTATTTTCCATGCCACACTTGCTCATTGCTGGAACAACTGGGTCTGGAAAATCAGTTTGCATCAATACAATTATTTTATCTCTTCTTTATCGACACACGCCTGATAAATGTAAATTCATTTTAATTGACCCAAAAATGCTTGAACTTTCTACTTATGAAGGGATACCACATTTACTATGTCCCGTGATAACTGAAGCAAAAAAAGCAGCTTCTGTGCTTGGATGGGTGGTTAAGGAAATGGAGAGTAGATACAGGCTAATGACCAAAGAGGGTGTAAGAAATATAGATGGTTATAATGCAAAACATAAACTACCTATGCCATATATAGTTGTAGTGGTAGATGAAATGTCTGACTTGATGTTGGTAGCAGGTAAAGAAATTGAGAATTATATTCAAAAACTATCTCAAATGGCAAGGGCAGCTGGTATTCATATTATAATGGCAACGCAGAGACCAAGCGTTGATGTGATTACAGGAACTATTAAAGCAAATTTTCCAACCAGAATATCTTTTCAGGTAACCTCGAAAATAGATAGTCGAACAATCCTGGGAGAACAAGGAGCAGAACAGTTGTTAGGCAAGGGAGATATGCTTTACATGTCCTCTGCTAATCGAATAGTCAGAATTCATGCACCATTTGTTTCAGATAATGAGATAGAAAAAATTAATAATTTTTTAAGATCACAAGCAGAACCTGATTACGTAGATGAAATATTAAATTTTGCAGATGAAAAAGAAATAGGAAATAATACTAATCAGAGTGATAAAGATGAGCTCTACCAGCAAGCTTTGGAAATAATTAGGTCAGAAGGTAAAGCCTCTACCTCTTTTTTACAAAGAAAACTTCAAATAGGTTACAACAGAGCTGCAAGAATAATTGATACGATGGAAGCGGATGGCATAGTGAGTAAAGCTAATCATGTGGGTAAAAGAGAAGTTCTTTAATGTTAAGGTATTTTATTACCATCTTTTTTTTAGTTTTAATTACTAATAGTAACGCAAGTAATAAAGAAAAAATAATTCAAAATTTAAATAGTACGAAAAATTTAGATTTTAATTTTGAACAAAATATTAATGGAAAAATTGAAAATGGAAATTGTACAATTGAATATCCAAAAAAAATATTTTGTGAATATGCTAAAAGTAATAATAAAATTTTAGTATCAAATGGTAAGTCGTTAGTTATTAAAACTATATCAAGTTACTACCGATATCCATTAAAGAAAACACCCCTCAACTTTATTTTAGATAAAGATTTCTTAATTGGTAAAATTAATGTTTTAGAAGAGAGAATTGTCGATAAATCCTTTATCAATTATACAATCAAGGAGAATGATATTGAAATTAATATTTTTTTTAATAAAGAAACTTATGATTTGATTGGATGGCAAAATATAGATGTTTATCAAAATTTTAATATTACGTTTCTATCGTCAATACGAAAAAATAGAATAATATCAAAAAATATTTTTAAACTTCCAATACAAAATTAAATATTTATAATTTCAGTTTTAAAAATTTTCATACCTCTCGTCTTATAATTATTCAAAGCATTCTTGTGATCTAGTGTACACGTATGAACCCAAGTACGATTTATTTTATTTTTGAAAGATTCTTTAATAGCTTCTGTTAAAAGATATGATCCAAGTTTTTTATTATGGTACTCCTCTAAAACTCCTAAATAAGCTATTTCAACTTCTTTTTTATCTTGATGATAAATTAATTCAAAGAAACCGACTAAATCCTCTTTATGTTTTAAAACAAATGTTTTAACATTTTTACTTGAAACATAATCTATCCATTTTTCCTCATTCCAAGTTAATCTATCCACCCACTTATGTTTGTTACCAATGTTTTTATAAAAAAATTTATTTAACTGAAAGTTAGCTGGGTCTAACAAATTTAAAGAGTAGTCGTCAGAAGGCTTAGATCCTTGATTTAGATCCTCAAGAGAATTGATTTCTAAATAATTTCTTTTTACTTCTTGTGTCACTCAACCATTTTTCCAACCCTTTCACCTCCAAAAAGATGAAAGTGTAGGTGGGGAACCTCTTGACCACCATGTTCATTTATATTGGCTAAAGCTCTATAGCCTTTGCCTATATCTGTTGAAATACCAAGTTTTTTTGCAACAATGTTTATACCTTTCAGCAAACCTACCATCTCATCAGGTGAAGCATTTAAACTAAAATCATCTAAATCAATATATTTCCCTTTTGGAATTACTAAGGCATGAATTTTTTTTTGTGGATTAATATCATAAAAGGATAAAATAAATTCATCCTCATAAATTTTATTACAAGGTATCTCTCCTCTTAATATTTTTGCAAAAATATTATTATCGTCGTAAGTCATTACCAATTTTTAAATTAATTATATCTTATTTTTTATTTTTTATTGTAAACCCATGCGCCTCTAATTGTCTAATTAAATTTCTTAACATCTCATCCCTTGAAGTTTTTTGATCACCTATTTTTTCAAAGAATATTGGCTCTAAGCCCTTATCCTTTTTTGATTTAAAATAGTTTTTGATTGATTGTATAGTTATTTTCATATGCCTCCTTTAGCGTTGTGTTTAAAGTCCCAGCAAGTAAAGTTTTTTTAAATCAGGACTAATTTACTCTACGATATATTAATTTTATTATTTATCAATTTTTTTGAATTCATTATCATAAATTTCTTTTCCTGCGCTAAAAAAGGGATTGTATGTAACAACAAACACCTTGTTGCTTGAAAAAAACTCTCTCAAAAAGAAAATAACAGTCGGAACTGCATATAATATTATTTCTTCAGAGCTTAAATCCATCATATAATTTTTGTAAAACGAGTATTCAAATACGCTTCGAGTTAAAGCTTCTAAACCAAAAAATATAATATTAAGAGCAAAATAAACTAAGCCAAAGAAAATTAAAAATACAAAATGAAAAATTACAATATTTCTAACTAAAATAAAAAGTTTATGTAAAAAAATCTTCACTTTTTTTATTTTCTTCTACTATTTAATTCTTCCATTACATCTTCAATTTTAATTCCACTTTTTTCTAGATACACAATTAAATGATAAAGAACATCTGCAGCTTCATGAATTTTATTTGTATCTTGTTCTACAGCTTCAATTAACTCATTGATCTCCTCTAATACCTTTTCTTTTGCTAAAGATTTATCCTCTAAAAGCTTATTGGTGTATGAACCTTCAACAAGATTACTTTTTCTTTCTCTTGCAAGAATTATGAGATCTTCTAAAATTTTTAACATTTCAAATCCTAACAGGTATATCTTTTGAAGCCAAATATTGCTTAGCTTCATTGACAGAGTAAGTACCATAGTGAAATATAGATGCAGCTAAAACTGCACTTGCACCTGATTTTATTCCATCTACCAGATGATCTAAAGTTCCAACTCCACCAGATGCAATCACTGGAATATTTACACTGGATGATATTTTTTGCATGAGCTCGGTATCATATCCTGACTGAGTTCCATCTTTATCCATAGAAGTAACTAATAACTCCCCAGCCCCACAATTTTCCATTTTAGAGGCAAATTCTAAAACATCTACTCCAGTCGGATTTCTTCCTCCGTGAGTAAAAATTTCCCATCCTTTATCATTTCTCTTTGCATCAATTGCAACAACAATACATTGTGAACCAAACTTCCTTGAACTGTCTTCAACCACTTTTGCATTTTGAACTGCAGCGGTATTAATTGATACTTTATCTGCTCCACAGTTAAGAAGTTTATTAATATCCTCAACACTTCTTACACCACCACCAACAGTTAATGGTACAAAACATTTTTTAGAAGTTTTATCTACAACATCATAAATTGTTTCTCTATTTTCATTTGAGGCAGTAATATCCAAAAAGCAAATTTCATCTGCACCACCATCAGAATAAATTTTAGCTTGCTCGACTGGATCTCCTGCATCTTTTAAATCTACAAAATTAATACCCTTTACTACACGACCGTTTTTAACATCCAAACAGGGTATTATTCTATTTTTAAGCATCTATTTCCTTGGATAGTTCATCTAAATTAATATCACCATCGTAGATGGCTTTGCCAACTATAATTCCTTCAATATTTTTATTATTTAATTCTTTAGCTTTTTTAATATCATGAATCGAAGATACACCGCCAGATATTACAACTGGACAATTAGAAGTGTCAGCAACTTTAGAAGTTTCCTCAAAATTTGGGCCTTGTTTCATACCATCCTGATTAATATCTGTATAAATTAATCTACTGGCACCAAAGTCATTTACCTCTTTTAAAAAATCTAAAGTTAATTGATTAGAGTTTTCTCTCCAGCCAGACACAGATAAATATCCATCTTTAGCATCTAAACCTAAAGCAATTTGATTTTGAAATTTTTCACAAGCTTCTTTTAAAAAATTTTTATCTTTAATAGCTGCACTTCCTAAAATTACTTTTTCAACACCAGCATCAGTGTATTTATGAATACTATCAATGTTTCTAACACCACCCCCTACTTCAATTTTTAAATTAGATTTTTTAACAATTTCTTGGATAATATCTAAATTCACTATCTCACCAGTTAATGCCCCATCTAAATCTACTATATGCAAATTTTTAAATCCATGATCTTTGTATTTTTCAGCTTGTTCAACTGGAGACATTTTGTATTCCGTTTTATTCTCAAAATCACCTTTAATTAGCCGAACACACTTTTTATCTTTAATATCTATAGCTGGGAATATTTTCATTTTTTAATTTTTAATACTTGTTTCAGTGGTAACTTTCATTTTTATATTTTGTTCTTTTTTATTTTTTTTTATATTCTTAGGCACATTTACATTCTCACAGGCATATAATAAAAATAATACAGCACATAAAAAATATTTCATTTACAAATTAATAAAATTATCAATTATTTTTAGTCCAATTTTATCACTCTTCTCTGGGTGAAACTGGGTTCCAAATATATTTTCTTTTTCAACAGAGCAAACAATATTTGATGAGTAGTCTGTAGTTGCCGACACTACACTCTTATCTTTTGGAACAAGTTCATAACTGTGCACAAAATACATGTGTGAATTATTTTCTATACCTTTGAAAATTTTACTTTCCTTAACAATATTTAATTGGTTCCAACCAATATGAGGAAGTTTATACTTTCCATTTTGATTATCGATTTTGGATACCTTGCCTGCTATCCAACCTAGACCCTTGGTTTCTATTTCCTCATAACCTACATCAGCAAACATCTGTAACCCAACACAAATTCCAAGAAGTGGCTTTTTGTCTTTAATCGCAAACTCGTCTAAGGTGTCAACCAGACCACTGATATTATTTAGTGCATCAACACAACTTTTAAACGAACCTTGTCCTGGCAAAACTACTTTATCGCTTGATTTTATCTTATTTAAATCTGCAGTTACCTCTATATTTACCTTTTCTTTGGCAACCTCCTTAAAAGAATTTATTACTGAGCTTATATTGCCCGAATTATAATCAACGATAGTGACATTCATTAAATCTATAATGAGCCTTTAGTCGATGGAATACTTTTTTTATTTCTAGGATCCATCTCTAAAGCATCTCTTAAAGATCTTGCTAAACCTTTATAACAAGACTCAATAATGTGGTGACTATTGTCCCCATAAATATTTTCAACATGCAAAGTAATGCCTGCAGATTGTGAAAAAGCTTGAAACCATTCTTTGAATAATTCAGTATCCATTTCTCCAAGTTTCTCAACTTTCAATTTAACTTTCCAAATCAGATAAGGTCTGTTTGAAACATCAATTGCTACTCTGGTTAAAGTTTCATCCATAGGAATAACTCTATGAGCATAACGTTTAATCCCAACAAATTTTTTTGCAGCTTTTTTCAAAGCCTCACCAATTGCAATACCAGTATCTTCAGTAGTGTGGTGAAGATCAATATGTGTATCTCCTTTGGCTTTTACTTTTAAATCGATAAGTGAGTGTTTTGATAATTGCTCTAGCATATGATCTAAAAAACCAATTCCAGTGTCAATTTTGTATTGACCTTTGCCATCAATGTTTACTTCAACACTAATGCTGGTTTCTTTTGTTTTACGAGATACTTTTCCTTTTCTAGCCATATATTTTAGAGGTATACATACATAATCATAGTATATCAACGTTAGTATGAGTACTTGAAGTATCAAAAATAGTTACCATTTATTGTTTATGACAACAATTGTACTGGTTAGAAAAAACAATGAAGTAGTAGTTGCTGGTGATGGACAAGTTAGTATGGGAAATACTGTTGTTAAAAGCACTGCTTCGAAAGTAAGAAAAATTGAAAAAAGAGATGTTGTTGCTGGATTTGCAGGATCAACTGCTGACGCCTTAACTTTGTTTGAAAGATTAGAAGGTAAACTTGAAAAGCATGCGGGAAATTTATCAAGAGCAGCTGTTGAATTAGCAAAGGATTGGCGAACAGATAAATATTTAAGAAGGCTGGAAGCTTTAATGGCTGTTGGAGACAAAAGCAATAGTTATATAATTTCAGGAACAGGAGATGTCTTAGAGCCTGAGGGTGATGTAATTGGAATTGGTTCAGGTGGAAATTATGCCTTAGCTGCAGGAAAAGTTTTAATGGAAGGTGAAATGTCTGCAGAAGAAGTTGCTAAAAAAGCAATCAAAGTCGCTGCTGATATATGTGTATTTACAAACAATAATGTTAAAGTTGAAAAAATATAATGGATAAATCAAACGTGACACCTCTTGTTCCAAAAGATAAAAAATTAAAAGAGGAAGCCTCTTTAGTAAGCTCTCTCTCTCCAAGAGAAATAGTTTCTGAACTAGACAGATTTGTAGTTGGACAAAACAAAGCAAAAAAAGCAGTTGCTGTTGCTTTAAGAAATAGATGGCGAAGACAAGCACTTAAAGGTGAAATGAAAAACGAAGTTTTACCAAAGAATATCTTAATGATCGGACCAACAGGAGTTGGTAAAACAGAAATATCAAGAAGACTTTCGAAATTAGCTGAAGCCCCTTTTGTAAAAGTTGAAGCTACTAGATTTACAGAAGTCGGTTATGTAGGTAGAGATGTAGAACAGATAGTTAGAGATTTAATTGAAATTGCAATTGCAATGGAGAAAGTAAAAAAAAGAAAAGAAGTCTTTGCTCAAGCTCAAAAAGCAGCAGAGGAAAAAGTGCTAGACGCTTTGGTTGGTAAAAAAGCCAGTTTAGCAACTAGAGAAAGTTTTAGAAAAAGACTTAGAAACGGTGATCTAGATGACAATGAAATAGAAATCGCTGTAAGTGATACTGGTTCTGGTGGAGCTTCATTTGAAATACCAGGTATGCCTGGAGCTAATGTTGGAATGATTAATATTGGTGAAATGATTGGTAAATCAATGGGAACTAAAGAAAAGAAAAAGAAAATGAGTGTAAAAGAATCTCATGAAATTTTAATTAATGACGAGTCTGATAAATTAATTGAACAAGATAAAATTGTAAAAGCTGCAAAATTATCAACTGAAAATAATGGAATTGTTTTCTTGGATGAAATAGATAAAATTTCAGCAAGGACTGATAGAGTTGGTGGCGATGTATCCAGAGAAGGTGTCCAAAGAGATTTATTACCCTTGATTGAAGGAACAACAGTAAATACTAAACATGGTCCTATAAAAACTGATCATATTTTATTTATCGCATCTGGTGCATTTCAATTAGCTAAGCCGTCTGATCTTCTACCCGAACTTCAAGGAAGATTGCCAATTAGAGTTGAATTAGAAGCCTTAACAAGTGAAGATTTTAAAAGAATTTTAAGAGAGCCTGATTTTAGTTTAATCAAACAATATGTAGCTTTACTTAAAACTGAGAATGTAGATCTAGAGTTTTCAGATGATGGTATTGATACTATTGCAAGCATTGCCTCAGAAGTAAACTCAACAGTAGAAAATATTGGAGCAAGAAGATTACACACCATTATTGAAAAGATCTTGGATGAAATAAGTTTTACAGCAACAGATCGTGCGGGTGAAAAAATTATTATTAATAAAGAATATATTAATAAAAACCTAGATAATTTAGTTAAAGATACTGATCTTTCAAAATTTATTTTATAGTCTAATTTTTTTTTAAAAAAATATAAAACGCACCACTACCGCCATCCTCAATGCTCGCATCTTTTATCTCACTTATGATATCCATTAAACCTCTATTGTTTTCTATAAACTCGGGAACTGAGTATTTCAATATACTTAAATTTTTGGATACATAGGGATCTTTTTCATTTTGTGAATGAAGTCCCTTACCTGTGACAACAATTAACTTATTTATTTTTTCTTTAAAAGATTGATATATAAATTCCTCTATTGTCTTATTTGCTTCTTCAAGGGTATAACCATGGAGGTCAATTGATTTTACTTTTAAAAACTTTTTTTTTAAGGATTTAAAATCTTTATTAGGCAGTCTTTCGTCGCTAGATAAAAAATTTTCCCAATCTGTTTTATCCTTTTCTGAAATATCGTTACTCAATTAGGTTAAGGTATTTACTAGCTGCCAGTTAGGATTCACAGAAGTAGTATCTCTTGAGAAAACCCATGTATCATAAATTTTTTTAATTTTTTCTGGGTCTCCTGATACAATTTTTTTTTCTTTGTCCCTAATGCAAGTTATAACTTCTGCAATAAAATCAACAGTAACATTTAATATATTTCCAATTTTTTTATGTTCTTTAATTTCTGCTGAATTTATGCCTATAAAAGTAATATCTGCAAAATGACCTCTTGAACTTCTCTCTTTAAGAGCCTCATTGAATTGAGAATATATCTGCCCATTTAATAGTGGTCGGCTTGTTGTAATTTTATTATCATTATCACTAAAATCAGTAATTATAGTTTCATAAGCTATTTTGGCACCTTTCAAAAATTCTTCTTGGGATGCAGTATCGAAAATATCATTTGGCTTAACAGTTTGTTCAACTTTAATATTTTTTAAAACTTCTTTAAACTGAGCAGGTGTTTTGCCATCAAAACCTGTCCTTTTACCAAGTATTCCTCTCAATCTCAGAAAAATAAAACCAGCAATCATGGCTAACAATATAATGTCGATGTATTCGAAACTGTAATTCATAGATAGATAGTAATTACTCTATTGATTAATTTCAACCAGCAATTTAGATTGAGGACAAATGAACCCAATATTATTATCAATATTATTAATACCAGTTGTCGAAATCTATCTTTTAATAAAGATTGGTTCTCAAATAGGTGCGATTATTACAATTTTTCTAATATTCATGACTGCAATAATTGGCATTTATTATGCAAAATACGAGGGCCTCAATACACTTAAATCTGGGTTTACACAGTTAAGTAAAAATGAAACTCCAGCATATGAGGTTATTTCTGGAGCAGCTATTGCTTTCGCAGCTTTACTTTTGATAATTCCTGGATTTGTAACAGACACTGTTGGATTTTTATTAATATTTCCTTTAAGCAGAAAAATGATATTCAATAAATTTTCTAAAAAGTTTAAAAACAGTAAAGATAAAAAATTCATCGACGGAGAATTTGAAGATATAGAAGATGATAATGACAGAAAAATATAAAATATTAGCTAAATATATAAAAGACCTCTCTAGCGAGACGCCAGATACTGAAACTTATGTATTTGTAAAAGATAGAATTTCAAAATACCAACTTAGTATAGAGATAAACTCAAAAGCGTTAAAAAATAGTATGATTGAAATTGATACAAGATTTAAATTTCAGGACGGGGAAAAAAGCAAAAAGAAATCACATTTTGAGATTTTATACTCAACAATAATTAAAGTTAACGAGGATATTAAAGACAAGGAAGAATTAGAAAAAATTGTTTTATGTGATGTTCAAAATGAAATTTATCCTGAATTAAAAAAATCTTTTTTAGATTTGTTGCACAATTCTGGTTATCCTAATGTAAAATTTGAAAAGCAGGTTGATTTTGAAGCCCTTTACAAACAAAAATTTAATTAAAAAAAATTTTTTTTCAAATTCTGTTTCAAATAGTTTTTATGATTTTTTAATTCTTCTGGTGAAGGTGTAATTATCTTTTTAAAATAAGGAGTAATTGAATTTTGAATTATTGATTGTTCTTTATTTTCGGTTTGGAAATCAAGTGTTGGTTCCCTCTGGTCTATTAAGTTTATATAAACCTTTGCTAGTAAATCACAATCAATTAACGCTGTATGTTGTGTTCTTTTTGAATTATCTATTCTAAATCTCTTACACAAAGCATCTAGACTAGCTGGAGAACCTGGGAATTTATCTCTTGCTAAAACTAGTGTATCAACAATTTCATTATCAATTATGTTTTTTCCCAAGAGCTTAAGTTCATTATTTAGATGAGCAAGGTCAAATTCTGCATTATGAATTACAAGTCTTTTATCGTTTATAAATTCTAAAAATTCATCTCCGATTTCATTAAATTTTTTTTGTGTGGACAAAAAATCATCTGAATATCCATGAACTTTGAAAGCTTTTTCTGATACTTTTCTCTCGGGGTTTAAATAACAATGAAATTTATTTTTTGTAGGAATAAAATTTTCTAATTCTATGCAGCCAATTTCAACAACTCTGTGTCCTTCTTGGACAGAAATACCTGTTGTTTCTGTATCAAGGATTATTTCTTTCATGATTAATTATTTTTAAAATATTTGTTATTCCATCTTTAACAGATTTCTTGTTAAATTTGTTTATAATTATGAATTTAGATTTTTTTTTTTTGTAAACAAGTGGGAGTTGAATCTTTTTAAATTTTTTTAATATTTTCATATTAAAATTTTTTCTCTTATTTAAATTTATTAGTATGTCAGATTTTTTTGACTGAACGTATACTAAAATATCTTTTTTCTTAACTATTTTATTTTCTAGTAACAACGGTATATCCAAAACAATAAATTTTTTATTTTTATTTTTTTTTTGAAATAATTTCATCTTATTTCTTATTTCTTTATGAACTACAGTAATTATTTTTTTTAAATTTGAATTATTTGCAAGAATTGCTTTTGAAAGCTTCATTTTATTTATTGGAAATTCATAAATATATTCTGGAAGCAATTTATTTAATTTTTGGTAAATTTTTTTATTTTTTTGGTACAATTTTGAAACCTCGTAATCCGCATTAAAAACTGGATAACCAAAATTTTTAGCAACATAACTTTTGCCAGATCCTATATCTCCCAAAATCCCAATTCGTATCATTAATCTAGAAGTTTCATTGATTTACTGTTTATTATAGGCTCTATATCGTGCCACAACTTAAACGCTGAAAATGCCTGATATATGAACATTAATTTACCGTTTTCAAATATATTGCCTAACTTTTTACCTGTGTTTAAAAAATTTGTTTCACTTGGGTTATAGATCACATCATAAAATAACTTATTTTTTCCAACTTTAGAAAAGTCTAAATTTATTTTATCATCTTTGCTCAATCCTAAACTTGTTGCGTTTATAATTACATCAAAATTTGGAATATTACCCCAGTCAACAATATGAACATTATTAAAAATATTCTTTATTTTTTCGGCTTTGCTTTTTGTTCTATTGCTTACAAAAATTTCGGAAGACCCCATCCTAAACGAAGCATAAATTATTGAAGGAACTACACCACCTGCACCTAAAATAAATATTTTTTTATTATTAAAATCAAAATTTATTTTTTTTATTGCTGCTTCAAAACCTTCAATATCAGTATTGTGCCCAATTACTTTTTTATTTTTTAGGTATATTGTATTTACTGACTGCGTTTTTTTTGCTTCATCACTTAGTGCGTCTAAATAGGGTATAATTACATTTTTAAATGGTACGGTAACATTTACTCCATTTATATTCTCTTGCTTAATTTCTAAAATTAAACTTTCCAATTCATTGTTGTCTATTTTTTTTTTTTCATAAACTGCATTGATATGATTTTGTTTAATCCAGTAATTATGTAAGTCAGGTGATAACGAATGTTTTATTGGATTTCCAATTACTAAATATTTTTTCATTTAATTTCTTCTAGGTACTCTTTGATTTTTTGAATAGGAAGACCCATTATAGTGTCTTTGTTCCCATTTATCTCTGAAAATAACTTTCTACCCTCGCCTTCTATTTGATAAACGTTATAAGCATATAATGCGACGTCAGAGATCTTCGCTAAGTAATCTTCTAACTCTTTTTCAGTAAAATTTTTCATTTTAAGTTTGGCCCTATCAGTATAATTCCAAGTCATCGATCCATTTTTTGAAATACAAACGGAGCTAATTAGGTGGTGTTCTTTTCCATTAAGCTTTTTTAATATCAATAGTGCCTCTTTTCTATCTTGTGGTTTAGAAATTAATTCACCCTCCAAATCGATTACGCTGTCTGCACCCAATACAAATTGCTCATGAACTTTTGAACTGACTTTATTAGCTTTAAGTTCGGCCAAATTCTTCGAAATAATTTCAGGTGAAGCTTTTTCACTTAAAAGGCTTTGCTTTACCATGTCTTCATCAACATTGGACGGCTTTACATCACAAGATATATTATTTCTTTCTAAAATATCTTTTCTAACTTTGCTTTTTGATGCTAAAATTATATTATTTAACATTATTAGAATATATTTCGTGTATTTTAATAATGGATGCAGCGGTTTCCTCCACTGATTTTCTAGTTACATCAATAACCGGCCACTTATACTTTTGAAAAGTTTTTTTTGCCTTTAAAACCTCGTCTTTAATATCATCAAGGTTAGTGTATTTTGTTGCATCGCTTTCTTTAAGTGAGTTCATTCTATTTTTTCTTAAATCAGCCAATCTTTCAGGTTCTGTGCTTAAACCGACGACACAGGTAAATTGTGGATCTTTTTTTAATTTCTCAGGTAAAGAATTTTCGTTAACCAAAGGAATGTTGGATGTTTTGAAACCTTTATTTGCGAGATAAATAGAAGTTGGTGTTTTACTTGTTCTGCTTACTCCTACCAAGATAATATCTGATTTATCAATCTCATTTAATAAATTTCCATCATCGTGGTTCATTGTAAATTGAATTGCCTCTATCCTATCATAATATTCTTCATTTAAAATATGTTGTCCACTAGGTTCGTGTGAGGCTTTTTGATTAAGAATTTTTGAAAAATTCAGAATAAGGTTTCCCAAAACGCCGAAACATGGAATTTTTTTATCATTGCTAGTGTTAGCTAAGTATTTAGCAAGGTTGTTATCAACAATTGTGTAAAGTATAATTGAATTATTAACTGTTTGCGCATCCTCCAAAATTTTCAAAATTTGGTTTTCTGTTCTAGTAAAAGAATAAGAATGAATTTTATAATCAATATTTTTGAATTGTGCTTTTAATGCTAAAAAAATTCTCTCCAAGGTTTCGCCGGTAGAATCCGAGATTAAATATATTTGATATGTATTAATCATGGGTAAATTGTTAATAAATTTGTATTATTTTAATAAAATTACTCAATTTAATTTTTGTCTGTTTAGCCTTGTAAAATAAGGGTTTTATTAACATTAATAATAAATTCAATCTAACTATACATGAATGTTAATAAAGATCAAAAAATGCACATTTTTGAGAGTTTTATTTAATTATAGATGTGGTTAAAACGTTAATATAATGTTTAAAACAAACAATCTTCATAATCCACAGGACATAATACTAATACTATAATTATATATATAACCTTAATATGACACCATTACATGAAGTAATAATAAATAAAAAAACAACAATAAATCCTATTTGGATAATGAGACAAGCTGGAAGATATTTGCCAGAATTTAGAGAAATAAGAAAGAAAAACCCAAACTTCATAGAATTGTGTTTAAATGAAAAATTATCTTCAGAAATAACTCTTCAGCCTATTAAAAGATTTAATTTAGATGCTGCAATAATTTTTTCAGATATTTTAATGTTACCATATGGGCTTAATCAAAAAGTTGAATTTAAAAAAAATTTTGGCCCCATCTTAGAACCACTTCAATTAGATCGGGTTTTAAAAACAAATGAAGAAAACTTTGTTAATAAAATTAACCCTATTTATAAAGCGATAAATCATGTGAGTAAAAATAGACTTGTTGAGGACAAAAATACAATCGGTTTTGTGGGAGCACCTTGGACATTACTTGTTTATATGATTAATCTACATTCTCCAAAAAAAGGTTTGAAAGAAGATTTTTTTAAAGATAATTATTTAATAAAAAATATTTTACAAATTATTGATAAGTTTTTAAAAATTCACCTAAAAAATCAAATTCAAAATGGTGCGAATGTAATCCAGATATTTGATAGTTGGGCCGGTCTACTAGAAGAAAAAGATTATCAAAATTATATATATGACCCGTCGATTAGTTTAGTAAATTATGTGAAGTCTTTTAACGTTCCTGTCATTTGTTTTCCAAGGGAAATTAAAAATTATCAAAAGTTTTGCGAAATAGTAAAACCAGACGCTGTTAATATTGATTATAACGTGGACCCTTTGACTATAAGTAAGACAATAAAAATTCCAGTTCAAGGCGGTTTAGATCCCAAAATTTTGTTAACTGATAAAGAAATTTTAGAAAAAGAAACAATAAAATATTTAGATATTTTCAAAGATCATCCATATATATTTAATCTTGGGCATGGTATTCTCCCAGAAACCAAACCTGAAATGCTCGAACATTTAGTTAAGGTTGTAAAAAATTATTAAATGACAAATGAAAATAACCATCCTACGGTAAAATTTGGCAAAACAGGTGTGCTTATTATAAATCTTGGTACACCCGATTCCACAAACTGGCTTGATATCAGAAAATATTTAAAAGAATTTTTATCAGATAAAAGAGTAATTGAAGTAAATCCTATACTTTGGCAAATAATTTTAAATCTATTCATTTTAACATTTAGGCCCTCCAAGACAGCTAAGGCCTATAAAGAAATATGGATGAAAGAAGAAAATATATCACCTTTATTATATTATACTCAAAAACAGTCACAAAAACTTGCTGAGTCTATTTCAAGTGAAAATTTAATCTTAGATTTTGCCATGAGATATGGGAACCCAAGTATCAAAAGTAAAATATACAAACTTAAAGAACAAGGTTGTGAAAATTTAGTAATACTTCCTCTTTATCCTCAATACGCGGCGGCTACTACCGCAACTGTTTGTGATGAAGTATATAGAACTTTGATGAACATGAGATGGCAGCCTTCATTAAAGATAATACCTCATTACGAATCTGAACCACTCTATATTGATGCACTTGTAAACTCTATAAATAAAAAAATTAATGAATTAAAATGGAAGCCAGATTTAATAATTGCTTCATATCACGGGATACCAAAAAAATATTTTGATAAAGGAGACCCTTATCATTGTTATTGCCACAAGACGACAAGACTTATGACTGAAAAATTTAAATCTATTGAAATTAAAACAACTTTTCAATCAAGATTTGGGCCACAAGCATGGCTTCAGCCTTATACAGACAAAACTCTAGAAAGTCTTCCTAATGAAGGAAAAAAAAATATTTTAACTATATGTCCTGGCTTCTCCTCAGATTGTGTTGAAACACTTGAGGAAATTTTAATTCAAGGAAAAGAAAGCTTTATAAATGCTGGAGGTGAAAACTTTGATATGATCCCATGTCTGAACGATAATGATGATCATATAGAGCTATTTAAAAATTTAATATTAAAATCTATTTAATAAATAGAAATGAAATCTTTAATAATTTATTCAAGTACAGATGGACAAACTAAAAGAATATGTGAAAAAATTTTGGATCATTTAAAAAATAAAATTTCATTTGATTTAGTATCGGTTGATAAGGCTTTAGACTTAAATTTTGAAAATTATGAAAGAATTGTTATTGGAGCCAGTATAAGATATGGAAAATATAATTCTAAAATTTTTAAATTAATTAATAAAAATTTAAATATATTAGAAAACAAACAAAGCAGTTTTTTTTCCGTTAATGTTGTTGCCAGAAAACAAGAAAAAAACACACCGGGGACAAACCCTTATATAAAAAAATTTTATCTTAGCTCAAGATGGAAACCAAAAAAAATCGAGGTTTTTGCAGGCAAAGTAGATTATCCAAATTATAATTTTATCAATAAAATTATTATAAAATTTATAATGTATGTTACAAAAGGACCAACAGATACTAGTCAGTCATACGAATTTACAGATTGGGACAAAGTTAAACAATTTGCCTTTCAAATTGCAAATTTCAAATAATTAAGTGTTTTTTTGAAAAAATCATAAAATCTAGGGTTGAAATTTAACTTATAACATATATATCTATTCTATCGATAAGTCCTTATCAAAATTTAAATCATGAACATTCAAGAATTAAAACTAAAATCATCAGAACAGCTTATTGCTCAAGCTGAGGAACTTGGTATTGAAAACGCAAGCACGTTAAGAAAACAGGAAATTCTTTTTGCTATTCTTAAAAAAGTTGCTGAGAAAGAAGAAATTACAGGAGTAGGGGTTTTACAATTATTACAAGATGGATTTGGTTTTTTAAGAGCAATGGAATCAAACTATTTACCTGGTCCAGACGATATATATGTTAGCCCAAGCCAGATAAGAAAGTTTGGATTAAGAACAGGTGATACTGTTGAAGGTCCTGTTAGAGCACCTAAAGAAGGTGAAAGATATTTTGCATTACTTCAAGTTAGTAAAATTAATTTTGAAGAGCCAGAAAAAGCAAGGCACAAAATTGCATTTGATAATCTTACACCGCTTTATCCTGACAAGCAGTTGGTGATGGAAGTTGAAACCACAAAAGTTGAAAAGAAACCAGATTTAACACCACGACTAATTGATCTAGTTAGCCCGATTGGTAAAGGTCAGAGATCAATAATAATTTCACCTCCAAAAGCTGGAAAGACAATGATTTTACAAAGTATAGCCAATTCGATCGCAAAAAATTATCCAGAATGTTATCTAATTGTATTGTTGATCGATGAGCGTCCAGAAGAAGTAACAGACATGCAAAGAACTGTTAAAGGAGAAGTGATAAGCTCAACTTTTGATGAACCTGCCCAAAGGCACGTTGCCGTTGCAGAGATGGTTATTGAAAAAGCAAAAAGATTAACAGAACATAAAAAAGATGTTGTTATTTTACTAGACTCTATAACTAGATTGGGAAGAGCTTATAATGCTGTCATACCGAGTTCAGGTAAAGTTTTAACAGGAGGTGTTGATGCAAATGCGCTTCAAAGACCAAAAAGATTTTTTGGTGCAGCTAGAAATATTGAAGAAGGTGGTTCTTTAACAATTATATCAACTGCATTAATTGATACAGGTAGCAGGATGGACGAAGTAATTTTTGAGGAATTTAAAGGAACTGGTAATAGTGAGACTGTGCTAGATAGAAAAATAGCTGATAAAAGAATTTACCCAGCAATAGATATCACTAAGTCCGGAACAAGAAGAGAAGAATTATTATTTGATAAAAACGATCTTCAAAAAATGAATGTTTTAAGAAGAATTATTGCTCCAATGGGAACAATGGATGCAATTGAGTTTATAAATTCAAAATTAAAAGATACAAAAAATAATTCAGAGTTTTTTAACTCCATGAATAAACCTGCCTAACAAATTAGATCTAATTAAAGTTTTACAGTGACATAAATTTGAAGTTATAATCTTCAAATGACAATTTATGCTTTATCAAGTGGACCAGGAATTTCAGGTATAGCCGTTATAAGAATTTCAGGCAAAGATACCTCCAGGGCTATAGAACTAATGACTGGTAAGGGTGTACCAAAGCCAAGAGTGGCAACACTCAGAAAAATCAATAAAATCAACACTTCTGAACTGATAGATGAGGGCATAATATTATGGTTTCCTAGCCCTGAGAGCTACACAGGTGAGGATATGGCCGAAATACAGATACATGGAAGCAAAGCTGTAATAGATGCCTTGCATACCAACATTGCAAGTATTGAAAATTGTAGATTAGCTGAACCGGGGGAATTTACTAAGCTCGCCTTTCAAAATGGAAAAATAAATTTGCTTAAAGCGGAGAGTATAGCTGATTTAATCTCATCTGAAACAGAAATTCAAAGACAACAAGCAATCAAAATAATGAATGGTAAATCAGCAGATCAATTTAATGCTTTAAGAAAAAAACTTTTAAAAATTCTATCTCATGTAGAAGCTAAAATAGATTTCCCAGACGAAGATTTACCAAAAGATATTTTAAATGAAATTAAAAAAAGTTCAGATGAGGTTTTAAAAAACTTAGAAAGAATTTTGAATGACCAAAAAGTTGGAGAAAGAATTAGAGAAGGATTTAAAATTGCAATTCTTGGCCCAACAAATGCAGGTAAGTCTAGCTTACTAAATCATTTATCCAAAAGAGATGTTGCAATAGTTTCTGAAATTGCAGGAACTACAAGGGATGTAATTGAAACACATTTAAATATTGACGGTTACCCAGTTATAGTTTCCGATACTGCTGGTATAAGAGAGTCTAAAGATGAAATTGAAAAAAAAGGTATTAAATTATCTCTTAATACAGCCGAGGAAGCAGATCTCAAGTTAGTAGTTGTAGATGCTAAAAACCTTGATTTTACTGACGTTTTGAGAAGGTTATTAGATAAAAATGCCATTTTAGTGATTAATAAATCAGATCTTTTAAAAAAAGATATTGATCCAGAAATTAAAAAAATAGATCACGTTTTAATTTCAATTAAAGACAATCTAAATATCGATGATTTAATTTTGAAAATAAAAAATAATTTAAAAAATAAATTTATTACAACTGATGATATTTTAATAACTAGAGAGCGTCACAGACAACACCTTCAACAATGTTTAGATCATTTAAAAAACTTTAATCAAAAAAACGAAATTGCAGATTTTGATAAAGCTGCAGAGGATCTAAGATTAGCCACACGACATCTTGGAATGATTGTTGGAAAAGTTGATGTTGAGGAGATATTAGGCAGTATTTTCAACGATTTTTGCATAGGCAAATAATAAGCAATTTACCAAGGTTTTTAGGCTTTTTTTCCTGGAAATCGTTGATATTCAATACTTATTCGTCAATAATAATAGGTATCTTGTAAATAAATCAATCAGCTATAAGTTTAGCTCATGAAAAATGATTTATCTTTTGATGTAGTAGTAATCGGTGGTGGACATGCAGGTTGTGAAGCTGCAACAGCCTCTGCACGCTTAGGATTAAACACTGCTTTATTTACCCACAAAATTGAAACAATTGGTGAGATGTCGTGCAATCCAGCTATTGGTGGATTGGGAAAAGGTCATTTAGTAAGAGAGATAGATGCTCTTGATGGTGTTATGGGAGAGATTGCTGATAAGTCAGGAATTCAATTTAGGTTGCTAAACAGAAGTAGAGGTCCTGCTGTTCGTGGACCAAGAACACAGTCAGACAGATCATTGTATCGAAAATATATGCAAGAAAAACTTGCAAACTATTGTAATTTAAACATTTTTTCTGATCCTGTTATTAAGTTTATTTTTAATAAAAATACCATAAATGGTTTTGAAACTAATAAAGGTAAAAAAGTTACATGTAGTAAGTTAATATTGACAACAGGCACTTTTTTAAATGGTTTGATACATATAGGTGATGAAAAAACACCGGCAGGAAGATATGATGAAAAACCTTCTACAGGTTTAAGTGAACAACTACAAAAATATGAATTCAAAATTGGAAGATTAAAAACAGGAACTCCTCCTCGATTAGATTCAAGAACTATCAATTATAGAAATTTAGAAGAGCAGTTTGCAGATGACGATCCTTATTTTTTTTCTTTTCTAACTAAAGAAATTATAAACAAACAAGTATCATGTCGGATGACATACACTAATCACAAGGTACATAAGATAATAGAAAAAAATCTGACTAAAAGCGCAATGTACTCTGGAAACATAAAAGGAGTCGGACCTAGATATTGTCCTTCCATAGAGGATAAGATTGTAAAATTCTCTGCCAAAGGACGACACCAGATATTTTTAGAGCCTGAAGGGTTAAACGACCATACAATTTATCCAAATGGTATCTCTACTTCCCTTCCGAGTGAAGTTCAGCAAGAAATATGTAATAATATCAATGGTTTAGAGAATGTAAAAATAATTAGACCAGGATACGCTATTGAATATGACTATATAGATCCTAGGGAGCTTTTCCTTACCCTTGAAACTAAAAAGATTAATAATCTTTATTTAGCTGGCCAAATTAATGGAACCACTGGATATGAAGAGGCCGCTGCTCAAGGTCTTGTTGCAGGAATAAATGCAGCATTATCTATTAAGAGAAAAGAACCTTTTATACTAGATAGATCTGATGCGTATATAGGAGTTATGATAGATGATTTGGTAACTAAAGGTGTTGCTGAACCATATAGAATGTTCACTTCTCGAGCAGAATACAGATTGAGCTTGAGAGCCGATAATGCTGATCAAAGATTAACTAATAAAGGTATTGAAATTGGATTAATCGGAGATCAAAGAAAGAAGATATATTTAGATAAATCAGAAAAACTAAAGAATATTTCAAACAAAATGCTCAAATCTCTTATTTCACCAAATAAAGCAGAAACTTATG
This sequence comes from uncultured Pelagibacteraceae bacterium, assembly GCA_902517175.1. Taxonomy (GTDB): domain Bacteria; phylum Pseudomonadota; class Alphaproteobacteria; order Pelagibacterales; family Pelagibacteraceae; genus Pelagibacter. The sequence continues at coordinate 41,257 of CABYBM010000004.1, forward strand.
GAATAAAGATAGCTAAAGACGGTATTCTTAGGTGTTCAAATGAAATTTTAACGCAAAAAGGTGTTGATATGCATAAAATAAGGGAAATTTGGAGTGATATACCTTTTTACAGTAGTGAAATTGACGAACAGATCGAGATAAATGCTCATTACAGAGGCTACTTAAAAAAACAAAAAGCTGATATTCTTGCCTTTAAAAGGGATGAAAATCTCATAATACCAGATAAAATTGATTATGATAAGCTTTCAGGACTATCAAATGAGGTAAAGGCAAAATTTAACGAAATTAAGCCTAAAACTATGGGTCAGGCCTTAAGAATTGATGGAATTACTCCTGCGGCTGTATATATTTTGTTGTCACATGTAAAAAGAAAGTCTATTAAGCATATAGCTTAATGGATCAAGAAATTATAAATTCTTACTCAAAACTTTCAGGGCTAAATGTTTCACGTGAAACATTTTCTGACTTTGAAAGCTATATATCAATGATCTTAGAAAAAAATCAAAAAATCAACTTAATTAGCAATAAAATAAATGAAAAAAATGACATAATTGAGCGTCATATTGTTGATTCCGCTCAAATTATTGATATTGTTGACTTTAATAGCAATACAACTACAGATATAGGATCAGGGAGTGGCATGCCCGGTATAATCATAGCAATTTTACTTAAAAGCTTAAAAATGGATATAAAGGTCAAGCTTTATGAAAAAAGTTACCATAAAAGCCATTTTCTTAAAGAAGTCTCTACAAAATTAAATCTAAAAACAGAAATAATACAAAAAAATATTTTTGAAGAAAAAAAAATAGAAACAGGAACAATAATGTCTAGAGCATTTAAACCAATGCCCGTAGTTTTAGATTTAGTGAATAAAAATTTTTCAAGTTTTTCAAATATAATTTTTTTTATGGGCAAGAGTGGAAGGGAAATTTTTCAAAATACTTTAAAGGATTGGGATTTAGATTATTCTGAAAAAAAAAGTCTAACTAGCAGAGAGTCTTTTTTAGTAAATGTAAAAAAAATTAAAAAAAAATTAAAAAAAAACTAAATGCAAATTATTTCAGTCATAAATCAAAAGGGTGGGGTTGGTAAAACAACTTCTGCAATTAACTTAGCAGCAGGCTTATCGCAACAGAACAAGAAAATTCTAGTTTTAGACTTAGACCCACAGGGAAATGCAACCACAGGCCTTGGATTATCCAACATAGAAAATTCTTCAGAGACAATTTACGGTGTTCTTAATGGAACTAAAGAAATAAGTGATGTGATTAAAAGAACGAAGTTTGAAAATCTTGATATAATAACCTCTAACGTAGATTTATCTGGTATTGAGGTGGAGACGGCTGATGATAATAACAGAGCTTTCTTGTTAAAAGTAAAATTAACCTCGTATTTAAACAATTCTAGAGGTATATACGATTATATATTGATAGATTGTCCACCATCTCTAAGCCTACTGACTGTAATGGCGCTGGTAAGCTCAAACTCACTTTTAGTCCCGCTTCAAACAGAATTTTTTGCTTTAGAGGGCTTAACACAGTTAATGAAAACAATTGAGAGAATAAAGGTAAGTCTTAACCCTGAGTTGAGCATTAGAGGAATACTATTAACAATGTATGACAAACGAAATAAGCTTTCCTCTCAAGTTGAGAAAGAGGCTAGAGATTATTTTAATGAAAAAGTTTATTCAACAGTAATTCCTAGGAACGTTAGATTGTCGGAGGCACCTTCACACGGTATGCCAGTTCTAATATATGACAAGACCTGTCCAGGTAGTAAAGCATATTTTAGTTTTACAGATGAATTCTTAAATCAAGAGACAACAATGGGGAGCGCTGCTTAATGGACTCTAATAAAATAAAAAAAGGACTAGGAAGAGGTTTGTCATCTCTTATTGGTGAAACTAAAATTGAAAGTCAAAAAAACAGACTATCAGTTAGTGTCCTTATACCTAATAAGTATCAACCTAGAAAAATATTTAATGAGGAAAATTTAAACGAACTTTCTAATTCAATTAGAGAAAGAGGAATTTTACAACCAATCATAGTTCGAAAATCTAATGATGAACAATCTAAATTTGAAATAATCGCAGGAGAGAGAAGATGGCTTGCGGCTCAAAAGGCAGGTTTGCATGATGTGCCAGTGGTGATCACTGAAGCAGATGATTTAAAATCATTGGAATTCGCAATAGTCGAAAATGTTCAAAGACATGATTTAAATCCACTAGAGGAAGCACAGGGATATAAAAAACTTATAGACGAATTTTCATATGATCAAGAAAAAGTCTCTAAATTTATTGGTAAAAGTCGCAGTTATATTGCTAACGCACTTAGACTTTTGTCTCTTCCAGATGATGTGGTTAAATTAATAGAAAAGCAAAAATTATCAGCTGGTCATGCAAAAATTTTAGTTGGATTAGAAAATGCTAGTTTTGTAGCTAGTAAGATAATTGAAAATAAACTTTCAGTAAGACAAGCTGAAAATTTTGTAAAATTATTTAAAAGAAAAAAACAAAAACACAGTAATACAAAGGATGCAAATATAATGCATTTAGAAATGTCAATTGTGAATAAAGTTGGTCTTAATGTAGAAATTAAAAATAAAAAGAATAATAAAGGTCAAATTTCATTTGAATATAAAGATTTAGATCAATTAAATAAAATCATTGATATAATTAAATCTAATTACTAGTATTAGCTGTTGTTTGATCTAATATAAAATCTCTTATTAGATCAATAGGATTACTCAAATTTTTTTTAATCTGTAATTCAATCTCGCTTAATTTGTAAATTAATTTTTTTATATTTTTAGGCTTCCATTTAATTATTTGATTTTTTGTAATATCTTTATCTTTCCAGAAAACTGGAGGTTTAGCACTGGATATTGTAAGATCGATATTACGATTTTTTTCAAATTCCTCTGAAAGTTTTAATAATTTTTTTGATTTATTTAAAAAGGTTCTAACTATTAAAATACTATCTTCATTACCAAAGGTGTTTTCATTTAAAATATTCACTATCTTCTTTTTATTTTTAGCCAGACAATTATCAATTAGAGAAGATATACTTTGATTTTCAATTAAATTTGACAGTTTTGATATAACATCTAGTGTAACTTTATTGCCAGTCATTGCAAATAGTTCAATTTTTTCTAGTTCACTTAACAATGTCGCTCTATCTCCATTACATTTGTTTATTAAAACATTAATACTCGATAAGGAAATAAGAATTTTTTTATTTTTTAAATAACTGTAAGCAAATTTGATAAGCGTTTGTTCATTATCAGGATAAAAGGCTACACAGATATATTTTTTTTCTTTTTCGAATAGCCCTCTAAGTTTAGATTTTTTTTCTAAATTTTCTGAACATATAATAATTTTATCATCAATTTTTTTATTTTTTAATTGATCTAAAATTTTGACTATTTTATCAGTTGCTCTTTTAATGATGATAAATTTCTCATTTTCAAATAGTGATTTATTTAAAATATTCTCGATAAATTCATTTTGTGTATCTAATATTTCTTTTTCATCATAATTAATAGGTTTTACTTTATCTTTCGATAATTGTTCAATAGCGTCATTTTTTAAAGCTTCGTTCTTCCCATAAAAAAGAATTAAATTATTTTCATCAAGATTTATTTTATTTATTTCAAAAAATTTTATATTCACTCAAAATTTACAAGGTAGGAGGTTATTTTATCTAACATTAAACTAGAAAAATTTTTCTTTATTTGCTTTTCATATTTTTTTTCTTCGAACTTATCATTAAAATTTTCCATGTTAAATGTTTCATTTAAGTAAACATTTTGTATTTTTTTATCAATTTCGAATTGTAAATCTAAATCTGCATTTAATTTATATTTAGTAATTTTACCAGTTGCGTCCTTTAATATCGGACTTTTAGAATATTTTGTATTTATTTTTATTTGAAATTTTCTTATATTATCTTTTCCAATATATTGATTTAAATTTCTTTCAATTGAATAATTTATATCTTTGTCTCCTTTCATTTCTAATGACAAAATTTCAAAATTAATATTTTTATTTTGAGTATATATTGGTGTGTAACCACAACCAGATAATACAATTATTGTAAGGAAAATTAAAAAAACTTTTTTCATTTTTATATTATAATATTGATCAGTTTATTTGGTATGAATATTTTTTTTTTAATTCGATTGCCATCTATATATTTAAAAATATTTTTATCTTTCTTGATTATTTCGATTATTTTATCCTCATTAATATTAATTTCAGTTTCTAGTATCCCTCTTTTTTTGCCATTAATTTGAACAACTATTTTAGAAAAATCTTCTATTAAATATTTTTCATCAAAACTTGGCCATTTTAGATCAATTTTTAAGTTTAATAATTTAATACATTCATTTGATAGATGTGGGATGATGGGCATTATTACTATTAAAATTTTATGATAATTGTTCAACAGAGTTTGTTTTTTGTAATTATTTTTTATTACTTTAAATAAAAAAGAATATAGTTCATGAATGTGAGCAATAATAACATTATAATTAAAATTATTAAGGGCATCTGTTACTTTTTTTATAAACCGATTAGTAAATTTAGTAAGTTCATTATTGTCATCCTCAGCATGGTCCTTTTTAATTTCATCATGTATACTTAAATTCAAGGACCATAATTTTTGAATAAATTTATGTGCTGAAATAATCCCTTCCTCAGACCACTGAACATCTTTTTCTGGAGGACTATCAGATAAAATGAATAGTCTTACTGCGTCTGCGCCATAAGTATCAATAATTTTTTGTGGATCTATTGTGTTTTTTTTTGATTTAGACATAGATTCGGAAGGACCAACTTTAATTTTAATATCAGGATCACTTTTAAGAATTTTTCTCCCATTAATTACTTCAACTTCATCAGGACTTATCCAATTATTATTTTCATCTTTATAAGTTTCATGGCAAACCATTCCTTGTGTAAATAATCCTTTAAATGGTTCAGATATATTAAAATTATTATTTTGAAAACTAAGTGCTTTTACAAAAAACCTTGAGTATAATAAATGAAGTATTGCGTGTTCTACCCCACCAATATATTGATCTACTGGCATCCAGTAATTTATATCCTCAGCTTTAAATCCATAATCATTATTTTTGGGAGAGCAAAACCTTAAAAAATACCAAGAGGAGTCCACAAAAGTATCCAAAGTATCTGTTTCTCTTGTGTAATTTTTACCCTTAATATTAATATTCTTCCAATTTTTTGCCTTATCTAAAGGATTTCCCGTTGGCTCTAATTTATCGATTTTTGGTAATTCTACAGGTAGCATTTCTTTTGGGATTGGATTTGGCTTCCAATTTTCGTCGTACACTATTGGAATGGGACAGCCCCAATATCTTTGTCTTGAAATGCCCCAATCTTTTAATCTAAAATTAATTTTTTTATTGCCTATCTTTTCTTTTTCAAGATGTTCAATTGTTTTAACTATAGATTCATCTGGACATTTCAAATTATTTAAAAAAGACGAATTAGCCATATACCCAGATCCAGTATAAGCCTTGTCTGTGACTTTTACTGCTTCTCCATTAGGTTCACTTGAAATAACAGAAATAACTTTTAGTTCATATTTATTTGCGAAGTCCAAATCTCTTTGATCATGAGCAGGACAGCCAAATACAGCTCCCAATCCATAATCCATTAAAACAAAATTGGCAAAATAAACAGGAACCTTTTCACTATCATTGACTGGGTTTATTGCTAACAGATCTGTTTTAAACCCAATTTTTTCTGCATTTGCAATTGCCTCTTCAGTTGTACCTGTTGTAGAACACTCTTTTTTAAATTCTAGAAATTTTTTATCTTTTTCGTAAAATTTTGAAATGGGATGGTCAACAGAAATTGCTAAAAAAGACATACCAAATAATGTATCTGGCCGAGTCGTAAAACATTCAATTTCATTAACTTTTTCAGAATTTTCAATTTTAAATTTAACCTCACAACCAAGTGATTTTCCAATCCAATTTCTTTGCATAACCTTTACTTTATTAGGCCATTCATTCAGGTTATCTAATTCTTCAAGTAATTCATTCGCAAAATTAGTAATATTGAAAAACCATTGATTTAATTTACGCCTTTCAACTAATGCACCAGATCGCCAGCCCTTGCCGTCTATTACTTGTTCATTTGCTAAAACAGTTTCATCAACTGGATCCCAGTTTACATATTGTTCTTTTCTATAAACTAATTTTTTTTTATAAAGTTCTAAAAAAAATTCTTGTTGGTGTTTGTAATATTCAGAAGAACATGTCGATATTTCTCTGTCCCAATCAATTGATAAACCGAGTAATTTCAACTGGTTTTTCATCACAGATATATTTGATTCAGTCCAAGTTTTAGGATCAAGGTTATTTTGTCGTGCAGCATTTTCTGCTGGCATTCCAAAAGAATCCCAACCCATTGGATGCAATACATTATATCCCTCTAAAATTTTGTATCTGGCTAGTACATCACCTATTGTATAATTTCTGACATGACCCATATGAATTTTTCCAGATGGATATGGAAACATTTCTAAACAATAAAATTTTTTTTTGTTTTTATCTTTTTTTGTTTTAAAAGTTTGATTATTAATCCAGTATGATTGCCAATACTTTTCAACTTCTTTAAAATTATATCTGTTCACAAATAATTAAATTATTTAATTAGTTTTTTTTGAAGGGTCAGTTAAAATATAAGGTTTAAAGTTTTTATCTTTATTTTGTTTTTCATAAATTGCTGCCCTTTTTAAAATTTTTCTTGCAAGTTCTTTACTTAAGTTTCCTTTTCTTTCAGAAACTGAGCAGTTAAAATTTGTGTCACATTTTCTATAATAAATTTTTATAGCAAGAGAATTTGATGCAACTTCATTTGATAAAAAGCGAATTGTAACTTTAATTGCTTCATTAGAATTGTTATCTGCATACCAGTCAGTAATTATAATTCCTCCACTATAGTTTGCTGATGTAAGTGGCATAAAATCAATTATGTCTAAAGAAGCTCTCCAAAGTTCATTTGAACTTGCAAAATCAAAAGTTCCACCTTGTTGTTGGCCTAATGTATCTAATCTAAAGCCTCTTCCTTCTTCTAAATTTTTCTTAATTCTCTTTTCAGGTTCAGGTGGGAATTTTTTTGCGTCTGCTCCAGGCATTTTTCCACCGCAAGAATTCAATGTTAATAACAATATTGATATAAAACCTATATTTTTAAAAAAACTCATAACATAAAGATAATTAAATTTATTTTAATTTAAAAACTAAACATTCTATACATCAAATTAAAAAAATAGCTAAAATTTGGTGAATTACCTAGCTTTTTAAACTGTTGCATATATACAACACTATAAGATTTTATTGAGATTTATTGATACATAAGAGAATTGTAAGCCTTTAATCTGATAAATAAGCAATGTTTATTATTAATAATTAACATTAAATTAAAGGAGTAATTAATATGAACAAATTACAAAAAATAGGTGTGTCAGCATTAGCTGGTTCTCTTATGGCTGTTTCAGCAAACGCCTTAGAGATGTCAGTATCTGGTAGCGCCGCTGTAACGTTCGCTGACTACGGTGGCGATGTTACTAACAACGCCTTTTCAGCTGCAGATGGTTTAACTTTCTCAGCTTCAGGTGAAACTGATGGTGGTCTAACTATAACTTCATCTATCGTGTTAGATAATGGTGTTAACGATGACCAGTCATTATCAATAGGTACAGCTGACATGGGAACAGTTACTTTCCATGCTTTAGATGGATCTTCAGCTTTAGGTGCTGTTGATGATGTTATGCCTACTGCTTATGAAGAGCCATGGTTTGGTGTTACTACACCTACTAAAGTAGATGGTAAATCAGGAGCAGGTATGTGGCAGTATACTTCAGCATCAATGGGTGGAGCAACTATAACTGCAACTTATCTACCTTCACTTGCAGCTGTAGCTAACTCACAAACATCGATAGCTGTTGCATTTAGCCCAGAGGCGGTTGATGGTTTAACTGTTGGTTATGCTCAACAAGAAGATGATTCTACAGCAGGTGCTGCTAATCAAGTTGATGATACAACTATGTACGTTAAGTATGTATATGGATCAATAACTGCAGGTATCCAAGATTCAGAAGGTGACAGTAATACTGACTCAGCTGATATTGAATCTTTAGGTATTGGTGTTTCATACGCTGTATCAGATGAAATGTCTGTTTCATATGGTCAACACACTGTTGAGTTTCCAAATGATTCAACTAAAACTGACCAAGAGTCAAGTGCTGTTTCAGCATCATACACTTCAGGTGGTATGACTCTTAGTGCAGTAGTAGGTTCAGTAGATAACCTAAATGGTTCTACTACTGCTGCTAACGATAAAGATACTTACGAGTTTTCTTTATCATTTGCATTCTAATTTAATTTAGATTTAATTTTTAAAAGGGCCCCTTTTTGGGGCCTTTTTTTTATTCAAAAAAAGATATGCCAGCGAATGCAAAACAGTTTGCAAGCTTCAGTTTTTTAACATTTTTCTTAGAAATACCACCCAAAGCTACAGTTTTATTCTTTGATTGTTTATTAAGCAGTTTAAATTTATTAATACCCAAAAAGTTTTGATTTTTTTTAAATAACGATGACAAAAATATTTTTTTAACTTTTTGTCTTTGTTTTAATTTAATTTCCTTAAAATTGTGAGCTGATCCAATAATGTTAAAATTTTTCTTAAATGAATAGGATAGGTGACTTATACTCTTGTTAAATGATGGCAGGTAGGCTCCATCTAAATTTAATTTAATTGCTAATTTTACATTATTTGACAGATAAAATTTAATGGACTTTTTTTTACAATATTTTTTTATTTTCAAAATTAACATCTCATCTACTCTTTTAGACGTATAGTTTCTAAAAATAATAGTTGTTTGTTTATCTTGTTTATCAATTATGTTTGTATCAAATTTATTAATAAAGTAATATTTATTGATCATTACAAAATGCATAGTACAATTCTAAATTTAATTAATATTGAAAAAAACATACAATCCAATTTAAGCGATTTAAAGATTAATAATCAAATAAAAATTATTGCAGTATCGAAAACATTTGGTGCAGAAAAAATTTTACCATTGATTCAACATGGTCATACCGATTTTGGAGAAAATAAAGTTCAGGAAGCAGTTGATAAGTGGACAGAATTAAAAAAGGTAAATTCAAATGTGAAATTACATATGATAGGAAAACTTCAAACTAATAAAGTTAAATACGCAGTAAAATTGTTTGATTACATTCACTCAGTCGATAATGAAAAATTAGCAAAAAAAATTTCTGAGGAAGATAAAAAAATAAATAAAAAAACTAAAATATTTATTCAAGTAAATATAGGAGAGGAGGACCAGAAATCTGGAGTAAGCAAAACTGAAACCAATAAATTAGTATCATATTGTAAAGACATAAAATTAGATGTTAGTGGATTGATGTGCATTCCTCCAGTAAGTAAAGACTCAACTTTTTATTTTGAAGAGATGAAAAAACTAAATAAAGATTTTGGTTTTTCAGAATTAAGTATGGGCATGTCCTCAGATTATCTGAAAGCTATAAAAAATTCAGCTACCTACGTTAGAATTGGCTCAAGTATTTTTGGTCAAAGAGACTAAATTATTTTTATTTTTGTATTTTTATTAATCAACTTTAACATTATTAAAAAATCTTTTTTTTTTAAGGCCACACATCCCTCGGTAGGTTTATAGTTATTTGTTAAATGGATAAATATACAACTGCCAAGACCAATTTTTGGATTTTTAAAATTATATTTTATTGGGATTAATAAATTATATTTATGGTCTTTTCTTAAAAGTTTTTCATGCTTAATATGTTCACTCACTGTGATCAATTTATTGTATTTTTTTGGAAATCTTATATCATCACACCATCCCTTATTCTTAGTTATTTCAATGCATTTAAGAGATGTATTAGGCTTTTTTAATCTATCTTTTCTGTAATAAAGGTGCTGAATTTTAAAGTTTCCTTTAGGAGTTTTGTGATCTCCTTCGCTCTTTGATCTTGTAGTACCTGCCTTTCCAATACAACATTTAAAATAAAAATCATCAACTCGAAGAGTATGTTTATTTTTTAAAAAAATTGTCATATCTTTATATTTGTGAGTAATCAAAATTTAATAATATAC